>JAKSUO010000042.1 GCA_024408895.1 Alphaproteobacteria bacterium
GTGTATATCCAGCTAGCAGGACCACTTGCAGATAGATTTGAAATACATTATTTGCCGTCAATATGAACAGACACCGGTAATGCAAGGTTGGCGGTATGAAATTTTCGGTAAATATGCCGAGCAATTATGTAAAGGTAAGTTAGCGATTACTTACAATCCGCAAAAGAAACACATTGAAGTAAAATAACTATCGGCTGTTTGATTTTTGCAACAGAAATTTTTGAACGCGAAAATATCCGTATAAAATTATCAGCAAACAAATATTTTTGCGCACGGATGCTCTTTTGTGCATATTGTTGTGCAACCGTCGCAACAACAAGCGCCAATAAAAATTCTGTGTTCCGTACAACAATTCATCCGGATTATACGGCAAGGAAAATTTATCCAATAAATTTTGCAGTAATGACAGCGAACCTATCAGTTTTCTGAAACCCGACATTTGCAACAACAAATACATCCAATCTTCAACCGCGTATCCGTATTGCACCTGTTCAAAATCAATGATATGAGGTTTTTTCTGCCTGTCAATCAATATATTATTTTCGGTAAAATCTCCATGAATGATAACCTTTTCGCCGCTTATTTGTACTTGGCATTTTTTCATTTTCCGCCAAAATAATTTATCAATAATGCGAAAGATTACGCCTTTTTCTCGTTGCAATATTTCATCAATTTCCCGAGCAACGTTTTCTAGTGTATGCGAAGCCGAAATTTTGATTTTGCTCGCCTCCAAATTCCGCAACTGACGATATTGTTCTTTTAGCAGATACGCAAACTCTTCCGATATAATCTTACGCGATATTTTATGCCCGTCAATAAACGGCATAACCAAAATTTTTTCTTCGGCCGTAAAATTTTCATCTGCAACTTTATGCAATATATTAAGTGCGCCCAAAATTTTTTTTAAGCGCAAAAATTTTTCGGGACTTTTCATCACTTTAAGCAAATATTTATTCGTCTGCGTTGTCACGCAAAAATTATACGAACTTCCGCCGGTATATATTTCGGAAACCGAGACAAACCCCTCAAACAATTTATTGTTTTTTATAAAATTTTCCAACTCATTGAAGCGTTCAAATTTCATAGATCAAACTACCTTTTACCGTGATACGAGTATGTCCATAGCAACCGGAAACCGAGAAAATTTGGCTGCCATTTTCAACATTATAATTTACTTAAACGTTATATTCAAAATACCGGATTTTGTTTTTCAGTCAAGCATCATTTATTGTTATCAACCTAACTATTCTACCTCTTTTTTGAATGTTCTTATAAGTTCGTCATCAACCTCTAAAACGATATAATTTTTTTCTTTACTTGAGGCTGTTTCTTTCAACCATATCGGATAATTATGACATCCTAAAATTTTGCCGTAAAGTTTATTGCAATTATGTTCAGGATTAACAAAATATTCCGCATCTCCAAACATTGGCAGTATAATTGTTTTCACTTGATGTTTAAGCAACAATTGCATAACTTCGTCTTTATCGGTAGAAAACAATATGTTATGATTATCTACAATTCCCTCAATATTGGTATGATACGGTGATGTAATTGTCGGGCGACCGGAAAACCAAATTACATAAGGCGCCATAAATACATCTGTTACAACACTTCCATTCTTAAACGGGTACTCGGACAAAATCCGAGTATCAAATATTTTTGTTGCGGATATTTTTTCAGTCAAATCATATTTAAACGCGGAAGTAATTATAAAACCGATAAATTCAAGTGATACCAACAATACCGCCAAGCCGCCGAAAGCCACATTTTTCATATTTTTTCCGGATATCCAATATGCAATAATCAAAGAAGAAAATACGGATTCAAAGCTGCAAAATCTGACACTCCACAAGCATAAAAACAAATACCCGCTGCCCAAAATTGCCAATAGCCACAAAATTTCTCTGTTTGCACCTTTCCGATACCATAGCACCCAAAACAAAATCAGCGCCGTTATAGGATATATCAGATTATATATTTTCACACCTTTTTGCATTTCGGAAATTCTACTGACAAAGGCGGCTTGAATACTTTCATCCAACGGCAACGACAGATAACCTTTAAGCCACAATCCTCCGACCAATAGCAGGCATAAAACAAAAGACATGACAACGTGTAACTTTTTTTGAGTAATTTTTTCAAGTGCGAATATCACCCCGAATATATACCATGCCACCACCACAAATAAAACGGATAAACGCCCGTTATCAGGATATAACCACCCCTGTTGCGGCGGATTTATTAACCAAAACAGCATCGTAAAAAAAGCAAAAGATAAAGCTGTTTTCTTTAAAACTTTATACGGATAATTAAACCATAAATATCCACCATACAAAAAAGCCAAAACCAAGCCGAAACAAATAATACCTTCTGCTGCAGTCCATAAGAACAAAGCACAAGCCAAGCCTACATACGTCAACGTTTTTTCGTTTTGCGAAAGAATATATTTAATCAACAGCCAAACAGCCAGCACAGTCAGAAAAATATGAACGGCATGATGATCGGGACGATTAAACAAAAAAGCCTTCATAAAACAATCTTGCACCCACAGCAATAAAAACAAAATCACCCGACCGCGAGCATCTAAAATTTTCATACTGATTTTGGCAAAACAAATAAAAGTCAGCACCAAAAAAATCGGGGTCAGTAATAAACCACCGTGAAAAACAGCTTGTTTAAGTGTTTCCGTCCATATAAAAGGCAAGCTGCACAGCGCAATTAAAATATCCATCAAACGTGTCCAGTGCCTTACTTCTCCGAACGGATAATTTGACAACATAAATTTTTGTTCTAACCAAGTCGGATGTTGCAACCAATCAATCGCCCTAAGTGCATACATGTAGTTATCCGTATCCACATACATTCCGTTCCAATGATGGAACTGGCAGGCATATATAAGAAAAATCAGGCACAGATATATGCAAAATTCAATTTTTCTCGCTGTCAAATTTTTTTCCTTATTGATATTAATTAAATTAATTTCAGCCGGCACAATAAAGCATCTAAAGATAATATATCGGTAAAAAAAACATATTTAAAATCAAAAACATCGTTTTCCACTGAAAACGATGTTTTTTAAGGTTAGAATGGCTTGTTAGAATGGCTTGCAATAACTGTTTATCAATTCAACAGTTTCAGCTATTGTAAAAGGCCCCGCCATTTTTTGACTCACTTCCAGAGGGAGTTCCAACAAGTTTTGACATTCAATTTGCATCAGCAAATCTGATATGTCAATTTCGGTCATTCCGATATCCTTGTGGATGTCCAATCTAAGAAGAGTCTCGTCCGGAATTGCATAAATCCTCTTTGAAAGAGCGACATCTTTTAAAACGTCGCTGGCAGCACGGATTTTTGCTAGCGTAAATGCATTATTCCGCCCTCTAAAATTAACAGAGAACAAAAAATCCCCTATTCTTTCAGAACTGGACGAGAACATGTCCTCTATCACCCTTCCCTTGACTTTTTTCTCCAGAATTTGAGCCAATTCCAGTTTCTGAAGGCTATCCAGCCCGAGGTCAGAAGTCCACTCCGCTTCGTACGCTTGTTTATTTGAAATTTTGGATATTACCACAAAGGGTAATTTATCCGATAATTCGCTCAATGCATGGCGAATATCATAAATGCTGATATAATTATACATAAGGCAAATAATTTAAAAATCACCAATGATTTTACTACTGTTATAAATTTTGTCAATACCTAAAATATCGCTACTGCAAAAAAATAATTTCTATCTATTTCAAAAATTTATTATTTTTCGGAAATCCGAATGGAACCAATTTACCAACCTGCGCCCGATGTCCTAGCCACGTTAGCAGCTCTTTTTCAACACTGACACCACCGGCACGATTATAGCTAAATCCATCATCACCCTTAAATATTTGAATATCCGCAATATTTCCATCTTTATAGCGCTGCAATAAAACACCACGACCACGTGCCATTGTCGGAACTTCTTCCGCTTTAAACACCAACAGCTTACGATTCTCTCCGACAGTTGCCACATAATCACCTGTCATCGGCACGCAGAATTTCACATTCTCATTATCTGCCACATTCATAATCTTGCGACCGCTGCGCGTTTGCGCCAAAATATGATTTTGATCCGCAACAAAGCCATACCCCTTATCAGATGCAATCAGATAACTTTGTTCCGGCTGATATACAAACATTGCCACAACTTCATCGTTATTAGATAAATCTATCATCAAGCGCACCGGTTGTCCAAAGCCACGCCCGCTTGGAATCTCATTAGCGGCAACACTAAAAAATTTTCCTTTATTATCCAGCATAACGATTTTATCGGTTGTTTGTGCGTGAATAGCAAACAACAACTCATCATCATCTTTAAATTTAAACGGCTCGTTTAAGTCAACATACCCCTTCATACAACGTATCCAGCCTTTTTGTGACAAAATAACCGTAACTGGCTCTTTTTCAATCATAGCTTCAATCGGCACTTCAATATCAGACGGTGCTTCGGCAAATTCCGTACGCCGACGTCCCAATGCCGTTTTTTTACCGTATTTTTCTTTTGTTTTCTTTATTTCTTCGGATATAGCCGCCCAACGTTTATTTTCATCTGTTGCCAAAACTTCCAAATCAGCTTTTTCGTTCAACAAATCGCTATGTTCGCCTTTAATTTGTTCTTCATCCAATTTACGCAAGTTCCGCAATTTCATATTCAAAATTGCTTCAGCTTGATTATCCGTCAGCTTAAATGTCTGCATCAGCTGAGCCTTCGGTTCATCTTCTTCCCGAATAATGCGAATAACTTCATCCAAATTCAAATATGCCGTTAAATACCCTTCCAAAATTTCCAAACGGGCATTAATTTTACTAAGGCGAAACTTTACTTTGCGCAAAAGCACCATATTACGATGTAAAAGATATTCATGCAAAACCTCTTTAAGGCTCATTACCCGTGGAACGCCATCCGAATCAAGCACATTCATATTCATATTAAACTTGGCTTCCATATCGGTTTGCCGATACAATTGTTCCATCAACAAAGCAGCATCCACCGTCCGATTTTTAGGTTCCAAGACAATTCTCACATCTTGCGCCGATTCATCTCTAATGTCTGCTAACAGCGGCAATTTTTTGTTCAAAAGCAACTCGGCAATTTTTTCAATCAGCTTTGATTTAATAACCTGATACGGAATTTCCGTAACCACAATTTGATATTGTCCGTGCCCCAAATCCTCGGTCATCCACTTAGCACGAATACGGAAATTTCCTTTTCCTTGTTTATAATTATTCAAGATTGTTGCAAACGAATCAACAATCACACCGCCGGTTGGAAAATCAGGTCCTTTGACGCGCCGTACCACAGCTTCTTCATCGCATTCCGGCTGTTCAATCATAAATAACAGCGCATCACTTAATTCGCTTAAATTATGTGGTGGAATGTTGGTTGCCATACCGACAGCAATTCCCATAGAACCGTTACACAAAAGGTTTGGCACCATTGCCGGCATAACAATCGGCTCGCTATCTTCGCCATCATAAGTATCCATAAAATCAACGGCATCATCATTCAACCCGGCCATTAAATCCATGGCAAATTCCGTCAAACGCGCTTCTGTATAACGCATGGCGGCTGCACCGTCTCCGTCAATATTTCCGAAATTGCCTTGTCCGTCCACAAGCGGATAACGCACCGAAAAATCTTGTGCCAAACGCACCATTGCACCATATACGGCGCTATCACCGTGCGGATGATATTTACCGATTACATCACCGACAACACGCGCGCATTTTTTAAAGCCGTTTTTCGGATCCAGATGAAGTTGCCGCATTGCATACATCAGCCGGCGATGTACCGGCTTTAATCCGTCGCGCACATCCGGCAACGAACGAGATACAATGGTTGACATGGCATACGACAAATACCGTTTACTCAATTCTTCTCCGAATTGCACGTCTTTGATTTTTTGATTTTCTTCAGCCATTTATCTCACCTACAATTTTATTTTATAAACCTGCGCCACATTAAGCAAATCGGCGCGTTTTTCCGGTAAATGCAAATTATGTTGCGCCAAAAAGTTTTTATTGAGAAAATTACCGGTCATTGTCAAAACATTCACAATTTCATTGTTTTGCGGCGTATAATTTTTTTCAATAATATAATACGGATAAGCATACAACTTATCTTTATACGGTTCGCCTATTTCCGCGCACACGGCACGACCTGTTTTCGGCGATATGTAACGTAAATCAATTTTTTTACCTGTAACGGCACATTTTCCCGTATCCAAACCGATGCCTAAAAAATCAAGCAAATAGTATTCAAAAAACGAGTAATACACAAGCCAATTATCTTTGTGAACATTTGCAAAAAAATCATCAATTGCACCGTACAAGCGACCCAAATCATCATTTTCGGCAACACATTCATCAATCAAACGGCACAAAGAAGCCAATGCATTTATTTTATCACTATTAAGCAGAAAATCTGCCGTATGTGAACGGACAAGTTCCACCCCTTTAAAACTGAGCATATTTTCTTCAACTCGCGCATACGCATTAAACGAAACAAAATTGCCGAGTTGATATATCCCTAAATTTCGTTTGCTCAACGCGCCCTGCACATAACCGACTATTTTGCCGTATTGCGGGCATACCAACGTCACAATCGCCGATTTTTCACCGTGATTTCTGATTTTTATGATATATCCCTGAGCACTGAACTGCATATTTTTTCCCGATTAATAAGGCACTTATATCATATTTTGATTAAACTTTTATTAATCTTATCAAATGCCATCAGCTCGGAAACGACACGTTCCATATCAGCTAAAGCAATAGAATTCGGGCCGTCTGACAATGCTTTATCCGGATTTTCATGAGTTTCTATAAATACAGCCGCCACACCGACAGCCACCGCCGCACGAGCCAACACAGGTGCAAACTCACGTTGTCCGCCGGTTGTTGCACCCATTCCGCCCGGTTGTTGAACCGAATGTGTGGCGTCAAATATCACCGGATAGCCGGTATCTTTTGCCATTTGCGGAAATGCACGCATATCCGTAACCAACGTATTATAGCCGAAACTCGTGCCACGTTCGGTAATGCAAACATTATTATTTCCGGAATCTTCTACTTTTTTAACAATATTTTTCACATCCCACGGTGCCAAAAATTGTCCTTTTTTGATGTTCACAACCTTACCGGTTTTTGCGGCGGCCACAACCAAATCGGTCTGTCTGCACAAAAATGCCGGTATCTGCAACATATCTACATACTGTGCCGCAATTGCGCACTGTGCGCACTCATGAACATCGGTTACAATCGGCAAATCAGGAAACAGCTTACGAAGTTCTTCAAACGTACGCATACCTTCTTCCAAACCGACACCTCGTGCGCTGTTAATAGAGGTGCGATTAGCTTTATCAAAAGACGCCTTAAAAATATACGGAATTCCGAGTTTTTGTGTAATTTCAACCATTTTACCGGCAATAAAAATCGCATGTTCACGACTTTCAATTTGACACGGTCCGGCAATCAGCACCAAAGGCAATCTGTTGCCTAAAGAAACGTTACCGACATTAACAATCTTTTGTTCCATTTTCTTCTCCCGCCTTAAAATTCATAACGAGCAAAAGCAAACAACACATTTCCATCATTTTTCACACCGGGAACGTATGCCGCTTGAATATTAAACCGACGATACCCCACACCGACAAGCGGCAACGGCAACGGCACCGGAATATAGGCGTATTCATGACGTTGCGTCAGACCAATTGTATAACCGATACCGGCACGCCATTCATTATATTCACCGGCTGTCCAGTTCCATTGTCTGGCATAACCGAAATACGTTTCCAAATAATTGTTGGAATCCTTAAAAGCCATAAAGTACAATCCTGACCAGGTGTTTTTAGAATTGTAACGTGAAATACCGAAACCGGCGCCCCACGGATTTTCGTTGTATTTTTTGATATGCTGGCGATCATAAGTTAAACGATTATGCCAAGCATAAAAAGGCACATACAAATCATAACGATGTTGGCAACGAATATCTTTGATATCTTCAATCAAAAACTTGCCCCATTCTGACAAGATACCTGCTTCAGTTGAATAAGGTTGCATCAAAAAAGCGACAACCGCAACAACAAAAATTTTCAAGTTAAGTTTCATATTTAGTCCTTTTTCTTGATAGTTTTCGCATTAATTTCCGGTGTAACAATGCCGCACGATATCACATATTTAATACCTTCTTCAACACTCATGTCCAACTTAATAACATCCTTTTGCGGCACAAAAATCAAAAACCCGGAGGTTGGATTTGGTGTTGTCGGCACATATATACTCAAATTATTTTGTTTAGTTTTTGCATCAACTTCGCCACCGGTTTGTTCTTTACTGACAAAGGCTATTGTCCACAATCCCTTACGCGGATATTCCACCAAGACAACTTCACTGAAAGAGCGTGATTTTTGCGACAGAAACGTCTCAAAAATTTGTTTTACAAGAGAATATATACTTGAAACAACAGGCATTTTACGGATAACTCTTTCCCATAAATTCACAAAGAACTTCCCGACATATCCGGTTGTCAGCATACCAATCACAAGCAGAGCCAATAAAAGCAAAAGCAACCCTAATCCTGGAACGGCATAAGGCACAAAATTACCGATTTTCCATTGTTGCGGAATCAGTTTACTTGTCACTTCATTAATCCACAACACCAAATGATATGACATATACACGGTAATCGTTACCGGTGCCGCCACAATGACCCCCGTCAAAAAATAATTTTTAATTCTGGAACTTAATTTGTTATTTTTTTGTGCATTTTTTTTCATCTATACCCTCATAATGTCTTGAATGATAAACTGTACTTTTTTACGATTTTGCCAACAATCTATTTTCACGGTGCCGACCACATTATACATTTCGCCTCTTTGTTCCAGAAGCGCGTGGCCGATTTCATTATCCGTACACCGAAAAGCAATTGCCGGCAGACTTCCCCCCATAGCCGTTGTCAAAAAACAACGCACATGCCCGTTGCCAACTGTTTGCGGCCGACCGATTATAACGTTTGAAAGCATAATCAGCGGTTCGGGATTATCCGTTCCGTATGGTTCCAGCAGATTTAAACTTTCGGCAAAATTTTCCGTTATACCGGATAAGTGCATCACACAATCTATATTCACAATCGGAGCAACTTTTTCATCTCCCAGTTTGTTTTTCACATATTCCCCGACAAACTTTTCAAATGCCGGAATTTGTTCTTCCGACAGTGAAAAACCTGCGGCCATAATATGCCCACCGCCACTGGTAATTAAGCCTTTTTCTTTGGCCGAGATAATCAGTG
>JAKSUO010000043.1 GCA_024408895.1 Alphaproteobacteria bacterium
ATTTGTCATATTTTTTTCCTTATTAAAATTATTTCAACTGTTTGAAATCTACATCGTTTTATAATCAGGTGCAACACACAAAAAATTACGAATTGTAACAAAACAAAAAAATAAACAAACGGTAGTCCGAAGATTTGAGGCTATATGTACCGACACATCGGCAAGATAGCCATATCGGTAATATGATTGCAGGGATTCGGTACATTGATGCGCGCACAATAAAAGTCAGTGATTGTCATTTATCTTGATTTTTTGAAACAAATTGCTATGATACACGCGAATTTTGTGGTGAGAGAGTGTTATGGCGCAGAAAGCGGAAATTCTGAAGAACTTAGATGAAAAGTATAAATACGGCTTTGTAACGGATATTAAGGCTGATACCGTTCCGTGTGGGCTAAATGAAGATATTATTCGTATGATTTCCGCCAAAAAAAACGAGCCGCAGTGGCTCTTGGATTGGCGTTTGAAGGCTTATCGCCATTGGCTGACTTTAACTGAGCCGAGTTGGGCAAAACTGGCCTATGATAAGGTTGATTTTCAGTCTTTAAGTTATTACGCCGCACCGGTTCAGAAAAAACAACCTAAAAGTCTGGACGAAGTTGATAAAAGTATATTGGATACATATAATAAGCTCGGTATTCCTCTTAAAGAGCAGGAGGCTTTAGCCGGAGTTGTGGCGGTGGATGCGGTGTTTGACAGCGTTTCGGTTGCCACTACATATCGGGCGCAATTGGCGGAAAAAGGTATTATTTTCTGTTCTATTTCCGAAGCAATTAAAGAACATCCCGAGTTGGTGAAAAAGTACTTAGGTTCGGTTGTGCCTTATACTGATAATTTCTATGCTTGTTTGAATTCCGCGGTGTTTACCGATGGCTCGTTTGTGTATATTCCGACAGGCGTAAAAGCTCCGATTGAACTTTCAACTTATTTTCGTATTAATGCCAAAAATACCGGACAATTTGAGCGCACTTTGATTGTGGCCGAAGATGACAGCTATGTATCATATCTGGAGGGATGTACCGCCCCGCAACGAGATGAAAATCAGTTGCATGCGGCAATTGTGGAAATTGTGGTTATGAATAATGCCGAAGTTAAGTATTCTACTGTGCAGAACTGGTATCCGGGTGATAAGGATGGTAAAGGCGGTGTTTATAATTTTGTGACTAAGCGCGCGGCTTGCCGTGGAGTTAATTCTAAGATTTCGTGGACGCAGGTGGAAACCGGCTCGGCCGTTACATGGAAATATCCGTCGTGCATTTTGCAGGGCGATAATTCGGTCGGTGAGTTTTATTCGGTTGCCGTGACACATCATAAGCAACAAGCGGATACCGGAACTAAAATGATTCATATCGGCAAAAATACTCATTCTAAAATTATATCCAAAGGTATTTCCGCCGGCTTTTCCAATCAAACGTATCGCGGGTTGGTAGATGTTGCAGCAAACGCCGATAACGCACGCAATTATTCACAGTGTGATAGTCTGCTTATTGGTTCAACTTGCGGGTCGCATACAGTGCCATATATCAGAAATCGCAATAAAACGGCGGTTTTGGAACACGAGGCGACAACATCAAAAATCAGTGAAGAGCAGCTCTTTTATTGTCAGCAGCGCGGTCTTAATGAAGAAGATGCCGTGGGGTTGATTGTGAATGGTTTTTGCAAGGAAGTTATGCAAAAATTGCCGATGGAATTTGCCATAGAAGCAGCCAAACTTATTAATATCAGCTTGGAAGGGAGTGTCGGATAATGATAAAAACTGATGAAGATATGTTATATCATCGCACGATTCGCGTTTGGGGAAAAGAACCGCAAATGTTGCAAGTTATTGAAGAAATGTCGGAACTGACGAAAGAAATTTTAAAAAATGTCAATCGCAAGAAAGATAATTTAAATGAATTGATTGAAGAAGCCGCTGATGTTGAAATTATGCTCGGACAGCTTAAGGTTTGTTACGGTATTGTAGAAAAAGTTGCAGCCTATAAAGCTGATAAGCTGAAATTAATAGAACAAAGACTTGATGAATGGGAAAGTAAAAACAATGGTTAAACCGATTCTGGAAATTAAAAATTTATCGGCCAAAGTGGCGGATAAAGAAATTATCAAGAACATGAATCTAACAATTAATGCCGGTGAGGTTCATGCGCTTATGGGACCGAACGGTGCCGGAAAATCAACGCTTTCTTATGTCTTGACAGGTAAGCCGGGATATGAAATTACCGGTGGCGAAATTTTGTTTAACGGACTTGATTTATTAAAAATGAAACCCGAAGAACGTGCGTGTGCCGGTATTTTTTTGAGTATGCAATATCCGGTGGCTATTCCCGGTGTGGCAACCAATAATTTTTTGAAACACGCGGTTAATGCCAAACGCAAATATGACGGTTTGCCGGAATTAGATGCCGCCGAATTTTTGAAACTACTGCGCACTGTGGCAAAAGATTTGGATATTGGTGCCGAAATGTTAAAGCGTGAAATCAATGTTGGCTTTTCCGGCGGTGAAAAAAAACGTATGGAAATTTTACAAATGAGCTTGTTGCAACCAAAACTCGCTATTTTGGACGAAGCCGATTCGGGATTGGATATTGATGCTCTAAAAATTGTCGCTGATGGTGTGAATAAGTGGCATAACAACGATAACGCGTTGTTGATAATTACCCACCATCAAGATTTACTCAGCCGTATTCAGCCGGATGTTGTTCATATTTATGCTGACGGACATATTATAAAATCCGGTGACAAAAATTTGGCGGTTGAACTTGAAAAATCCGGCTATAAAACTTTTGTGGATGCTAAAGAATGAAGTTAACCGAGCAGAACATAACCTTGTGGGGTGATGATATTCCATGGCTGGCAGGGCTTCGTGAAAAAGGTTTAAGGGCGTTTGCCGCATCGGGTTTGCCAACTGCCAAGACAGAGGCGTGGAAATATTCTTTCGGTGCCGTCGGTAATACTGAAAATCTGCGGATTGATACAACACCGCACGAGTGCAACGGGCATTGCCACCAACAAGAAGAAAAACCGGTATCGGCATATTGCATTGATTTTTGCAACGGCAAACTGCATGGTGAACACTTTGATTTGCCGCGCGGTGTCAGTGTAAAGCCGCTTGTTGAGACAATATACGATGGAGATATAAAGCCGTATTTGAATAAATCTTTTGCAATGGAAAAATTTCCATTTGCCGCACTTAATACCGCCTATTTGGAACAGGGAATAATGCTTGTTGTTGAACGTGACATCGCTTTGGATAAGCCGATTGTTATTCGTTATCACCAACACAATAGCCAAAATCTTTTTTGCAATATTCGCAATGTTATTGTTTTGGAGGCAAAGGCAAAAGCCGAAATCATAGAATATGTTGACATTGATGAAGATACTTGTCTTCATAATGTGGTCAACGAGATTTTTTTGGCAGCAGACAGTACATTGAAACATTATAAGTTGCAAAAAGAGGGAAAGGCGAGGTGCGTGTCACTAAACAGCGTGCAGCAGAGAAGCAATAGTAATTATAAGTGCTTTGTAAAGCATAATGAATGTGCGTTGGCGCGGCACGAAAGTTATATAAATATGTTGCAAGAGGGTGCTTATGCTGAGGTTAACGGTGTTTATCAGCTTGTTAATAACGGTGTTTCGGATATAACAACCAATATTCTTCATTTAGCACCGCACACTACGTCAAATCAGTTGGTGAAGGGTGTGATTGACGGCAAGGCCAAAGGTGTTTTTCAGGGGCAGATTCATATCGCACCTGACGCACAACAAACAGAAGGACATCAGCTGCACCGCGCGTTGTTGTTGAGTGATGAGGGCGAGGTGGATTGCAAGCCGGAGTTGGAAATTTTTGCCGATGATGTGAAATGTTCGCATGGTGCAACTTGCGGTGATTTGGATAAAGAGCAGCTGTTTTATATGCAATCGCGTGGTATTTGTTTGGAAAATGCCCGACGAATATTGATTGAAGCCTATCTGCAAGAAGTTTTGAATAAAATTGATAATTCGGAAGTTGCCGGTTGGTTGGCCGATAATATGAAAAATTTTTAATTGTGCAAAGACGTTTGTTTATTTAATATCCGATAAATTTCATCGGCTGTAAGGCTGTTATAGTCAGCAAAATCAAAATGTCGCAAAATTTCTGACGGTATAGTCGGTTTGTGCAAAAGTTGAGTTTCAAAATTTTCTGCCAACATTTCCGCCCAATTATCAGCTGTCAGCAAACAAACATCACCGGCCGCCAAAAAAGGCATTCCGAGTTTTTCCACCACAGGTAAATGCGTTACAAAGTGATAATATTGCACGGTATCGTCAGTATTTTGCAGTAATCCGTTGATAAATTTTTGTATTGTAAACTTTGGCGTATCTTCGGTCAGAAAATCCGTTTCAATCAAATTGTCACACCTCATGCCCAGTGCTTCAAAACGCGCGGTTTCTGCCGCTCGCGCAAGCGGCGAATGATACACGGTTGCACACGGAGGAAGAATAGTGCCAAGTAATATTCCGGTTTGATAAGCCGCCAACATATCCTCACGCATAATTGCCGTATCATCTCCATAGCGTTCGTGACGTCCGAAAGTTAAATAAACCTTATTTTCCGGCATTTGGGGCTTTCTTAAACAGTGATAACAAAATTCCGCCTGTCAACAGACCTAGTGTAACAGTTAAAGATTGCCATTCGTGTATCGTAATGCCCAATTTAGGCAGAAAGATCTTAACGCCTATAAAGATTAAAATAATGGAAATTGCCGGCTTTAAATAAGCAAATTTGCTGATAATCGCCGCCAACAAGAAATACAGTGCGCGCAATCCTAAAATGGCAAAAATGTTGCTGGTGTAAACAATATAAACATCAGTTGTGACTAAAAATATAGCCGGAATACTGTCCAGTGCAAACACCACATCCATTGTTTCAATAATCAACAGTGCAAAGAACAACGGGGTAATATAGTGTTTGCCGTTTTGTTTGTGGAAAAAACGCTCGCCGTGAATTTCATGCGTTACATGAAAAAATTTAGAAACAATTTTATAGATTTTACTGTCTTTAATATTTCCGGTTTCTTCCTCTTTTGTCAGTAACATTTTGACACCGGTATAAATTAAAAACGCCGAGAATAAATAGAGTACCCAATGAAATTTCACCACTAAAGCATCACCGATTCCGATAAGAATACCGCGCATAATAAGAGCACCGATAATTCCCCAAAACAGCACACGGTGTTGATACATTTTTGGCACTCCCAAAGAAGCAAAAATCATTGACATCACAAAGATATTGTCCATGGAAAGACTTTTTTCCAAAAGATAACCGGTGTAATAATCCATGCCCTTTTCCGGTCCGTCTTCTATCCATACAAAAATTCCAAACAACAAGGCAGCCGCAATATAAGCAATACATATCCATAGAGTGTGCCAGAAGTGTGGTTCTTCATTTTTACGATTGAACCAAAACAAATCTGCCGCCAATAAAATAACCACGGCAATACCAAAAAACGTCCATAGCCAAAAAGGGGATAGTGAGTTATTTGCAGTCATTAAAGAGTTAAGTGTTTCCATTTTTATTTTTCTTCCAAATTCCAAGTTGTTTTAATAATTTCATCAATGTCGGTATAATGCGGTTGCCAACCGAGTAATTTTTGCGCTAATTCGTTTGAAGCGGTTATCACTGCCGGATCTCCGTCGCGTCGCGGTGCAAAATCATAATTTATTTTGCGACCGGTTACACGTTCGGCAGCCTTAATAATTTCCAAAACCGAAGTTCCTTTGTTTGTTGCCAGATTGATAATATGTGATTGAGGATTCGTCAACAATTTTTTAATGGCGGCAATATGCGCCCGCGCCAAATCTTCCACATGAATATAGTCGCGAATACAAGTTCCGTCCGGTGTGTCATAGTCATTGCCGAACACATGAATAATATCGCGTTTTTCGGTGGCAACTTCCATTATAATCGGTAACAGATTTTGCGGATTTTTTTCTTTGCCGCGAATACTTCCATCGGCGGCATATCCAACCGCGTTAAAATAACGCAAGGCAATAAAGTGAAAATCCTTCAAGCGATTGTACCAATCCATAATACGCTCAATTTCGGCCTTGGTAAAACCGTAAAAATTTAAAGGATTAAGCAAATGTTTTTCATCTAATGGCAAATATTGCGGTGTTCCGTAAACGGCCGCAGTTGATGAAAACACAATATTTTTGATGCCGTTATCAACCATTGCATTAAAAATATTGATAGATCCGTTAATATTGTTGCGGGCATATTTTTGCGGGTTGTCCATCGATTCGCCGACAGCTTTTTTGGCGGCTAAATGCACCACCGCATCAAAACCGGCAGTCATTGTTTGATTAAGTTTTTCCTCATCAGTAATATCGCCTTTGATAAATTCGGCATTATTAAAGAGATTGCAACGCTGGCCGGTGGATAAGTTGTCATAAACCGTAACGGAAAAATTTTCTTCAAGCAAAGATTTAACC
This sequence comes from Alphaproteobacteria bacterium, assembly GCA_024408895.1. Taxonomy (GTDB): domain Bacteria; phylum Pseudomonadota; class Alphaproteobacteria; order RF32; family CAG-239; genus RUG410. The sequence continues at coordinate 6,469 of JAKSUO010000043.1, forward strand.
ACATGACTACCGATATATCCGGCACCTCCGATAACCAAAACTTTATGCTTGCTCGTTGTTTTATCTTTATAAATTTGTGCCTTACGCATTTTATACCCATTATCCACAAGATAAAAAATATTTCTCTAAACTTTCATACTGAAATATTTATAACTAAAATAAATTAAAAAAAATTATATGCAAGGATAAAAAAATGGAAAAACCGGATATAACAAAACTACCGAAGAATATTGAGGCGGAACAAGCTCTTTTAGGGGCTTTGTTGGCAAATAATCGTGCCTATGAAAAAGTTTCGGATTTATTGAAACCGGAATTTTTTGCGGATTCCACTCATCGGAAAATATATGCGGTTATTAAAATATTATTGGATAAAAATCATACGGCCGATGTTATTACGTTAAGAGACTATTTTACGCAAGAAGGGACATTGGAACAGGTTGGGGGATTTCCATATTTGGTAAAATTGGCGGAAAGTGCGTCACCGCTAACAAATATAGAACACTATGCACAGTTTATTTATGATAAATATTTGCGGCGCGAACTTATTGGCACGGGCTATGAAATTGGTAATAATGCCATGACGGAAAAGTTGGATGAAACGGCGCTTGATCAGATTGCTGAAGCGGAAAAGTCTTTGTATAATCTCGCTGATCAAGGAACGCCACAGGGGGGATTTATTGATTTTTCCTCGGCCTTAAACTCTTCGCTTGAAAATATTCAAGAAGCTTATCAAAAAGAGGGCGGAATTTCGGGGATTCCGACCGGTTTGAATCAGTTGGATTATAAAATCGGCGGTTTAACCAATTCAGAGTTGATTATTATTGCCGGTCGTCCTGGTATGGGAAAAACGGCGTTGGCTACCAACATAGCTTATAATGTGGCTGATTTTTTCGCGCGCGATAAAAAAACACCGCCGGAAAATCGTGGTGTGGCATTTTTTTCGTTGGAAATGTCAAGTGAAGAATTGGCAGCCCGTGTTCTTTCAACCGTAACACAAACGTCCAGCCATCGGATGCGTACCGGTAATTTGGAAGAGGCTGAATTAACCCGCATTATCGCTGCGGTGCGCGAATTGAATAACATACCGTTATATATTGATGATACGCCGGGAGTCAGTATCAATTCCATTCGTGCGCGAGCTCGTCGCTTAAAACGCAGCAAAGGACTCGGGTTGGTGGTTATTGATTATATTCAACTTATCGGCGGCACCGGTGATAAAAAAAGTGAAGGTAATCGTGTGCAAGAAGTGTCCGAAATTTCACGCGGTTTGAAAATATTGGCCAAGGAGCTGAAAATTCCGGTTATTGCTTTGTCTCAATTAAACCGTGGGGTTGAATCGCGAGATGACAAACAACCGCAAATGTCTGATTTGCGTGAGTCCGGTTCAATTGAGCAAGATGCTGATATTGTTATGTTTGTGTTCCGTGAAAACTACTATATTCATAATTCGGAGCCAAAGCAAAAAGAAGATGAATCAGCAGAAGCATTTGCCAAAAAACATGCCGAATGGGAAATAAGAGACAGACAAACCGCTAATTTGGCCGATGTTATTATCGGTAAGCAACGTCATGGCCCGACCGGCACGATTAAACTTTATTGGAACGGCGAATACACACAATTCGGTAATTTGGCTGAAGATGATAAATTACCTGAACGTCACGGATAAAAAATGGAAAGAAAAATTGAAATAGAAGAAGATTTTAATCCGCAGGAACGTGTTGATTCTTTTGCCGCTTTGGAACCTGAATTTTGGAAGCATAAAAAACTTGAAGAAATGTCTCAAGACGAGTGGGAGGCTCTTTGCGACGGATGTGGTAAATGTTGCTTAAATAAATTGGAAATAAAAAACAGAGTTTATTTTACTAATGCCCATTGTCGTTTTTTGGATTGTCAAAGCTGTTTATGCAAAATCTATCCGCATCGTTTTGAAGTTGTGCCTGATTGCCGCAATATTGATTTAGCTTCCGTGCGGGAACATCCGCGGTGGCTACCGAAAACGTGCGCCTACTTGCTTTTGGATAACGGATATGATTTGCCGGCATGGCACCCTCTTAAAACAAAAAATGCCGATAGCGTGCATCAGGCGAAGATGTCTTTGAAAGGACGTCAGCTTGTCAACGAAACAAAGGTGAAAGATTATGAAGATTACATTGTTGACTGGCAAGACCTTTGACATCAGCGAAGCATTTGATTTTGATATAAAAATAGTGCAATCAGCCATGAGCCGAAAACTGACGTTGCGCATTGATGCTAAAGAACATATTCCTGTTTTGAGTATTCCTAAATATTGCAGTCGCAAGCGTGCAGTGGCGTTTGTAAATGAAAATATGGATTGGATTATAAATTCTTTAGGTAAGTTGCCGCAAATGAAACAATTTACCGCCGGTGATTCTTTTTTGCTGTTCGGCCAAAAGGTGACAATTAAGCACAATGCCGATGCCCGGCGCGGTGTTTGGTTGGATAATGATGTATTAAACGTATCGGGAAGTGCGGAATTTTTACATCGTCGCGTGCGTGATTATATTAAACAACGTGCCGCTGATGAATTTTATAAAATTTCCGCCGACTATGCGAAACAACTGGGGGAAAAATTAAGCGGTGTCAGTATTAAAGACACAAAATCACGTTGGGGAAGTTGTTCTGTTTTGCACCATATTAATTACAGTTGGCGTATTGCTCTGGCTCCCGATT
>JAKSUO010000044.1 GCA_024408895.1 Alphaproteobacteria bacterium
GACATTTTTCAATAAATCGCCGTATTGGCTGATATTTCCGTCTGCCGGTGAAATAATGCTGTCCGGATTGTTATCTATCGGGCGCGCGCCATCTTTTAAGGCACGGGAAAAAAAGTCGTTAAATGTTTTATAATCCTCAACCTTACCTTGCATTTCTTCAAGATTAATATGATAGCACTTAGCAAATTTGCTAATTAAAAAGGTTGTGATCTTGCCGAGTTTAGCGGAAGTTATGCAACCGGCTAAAACAGTCAGAACGTGTTTAAACATTATGTAATGTATAAATATTTTTAATTTTTCCAGTTTCATTTTTTGCCTCCGAAATATATACTTTTCACATATTAAAACACTAAAAGGAAAATCTTTTCTTGTCAATGTGTAAAATTTGGAAGAAGTTACCTTGACATGGAAAGAAAAATGGATTATTCTAATAAGGTTTTATAATTATTACGATATAATGAGTATTTTAAATTTTTTTATCGGATTTGAAGTAGTAGTAGGATTCGGTATAATTTTATTTATCGCCATAGGGGCGATGTGTATTTCTAGCAAAGATCTTAGAGATCTATAAATATCAAGAGGAAACCAGGCTGGATAGTATTTGTTTAAATATTTATCTCCCTGATTTTCTCTTTTTTTTGTGCAAAAATGAAAGAGAAAATATACAAATGATAATCTTTTGAATAGAATGTTCCTGTAATTTGAACTAATTATAGGAGACTATAAATGAAAAAAATTTTAAGTGCAGCTGTTGTCTGCGCAGGCTTAACTTTAGCAACATCCGCTCATGCCGTTGATTCTACCGGCGGTTGCGGTTTAGGCTCTATGGCTTGGCGTGGTCAATCAGGTATTATTCCGCAATCGTTGGCTATTACAACAAATAACACGTTTGCCAATAATACATTTGGTATTACTTTCGGCACATCCGGATGTGACCCTCACGGCCGTATCTCCGGTGTCAAGGGGCTGAGGATGTTTGTATTCTTGAAAGAAAATATGGAATAATTTGCGATGGATGTTTCCAAAGGTGAGGGCGAAACCATTGCGACTCTTGCCGGCATTATGAATGTTGACAGTGCAAAATTGGGTAAAGATATTCAACAGAACTTTGCATATATTTTCCCTAATGATGATGTGGAAGTTGCAGATGTAACCTTGCGTGTTATGAAAATTGCACAGGCATAGCATCAATTCATCCGGCGAGTGAAGGTTGGCAGTTTTTTCTTATAAATTTTATTTTACATAGTGTTTAATAAATTGTTTTGCCTTTAACTCGCCGTATGAGTTTATGTTTTGTGCTCGGTCTTGCGCTTTCGTTTTATGGAGTATATACTCGTCATATATTTTTTTCAAATGAGCACATTTTTTATATCAGATGATTAAGTTTTTACCCCTCATTCTTTGTTTTTTATATATCGTTCCGGTGTATGCCGCAACAGATGTTTCTGAGTTTGCGCAAAGCAAACAATGGTTGAAAATGCTACATTATCAAAAAAACTTCGGCGGTTACAAAGGCTTAATTATAGACAAGGATTTTTATCTTAATTCTGCCGGCAGAGAAAATCCTCAAGCCGAACTTGAAACGGAAATTCAGAAATTTCAAAAAGGAAAAGAAAAATGCCGTTTTCCGGCTCGCTTTAATTTGCTCAAAGATGAAGGATATATATCCGGTGATTTATCCGAATGTAAAGAATATCAACAATTTATGCACGATATACGTCCTGCCGGTATAACACTTTTGTTTACCGATTCTTATATGAGTAATCCGGCTTCCATGTTTGGCCATACATTAGTGCGAATTGATACAGCACGCAAAGGTACGCAAATGTTGGCACACGGTTCAAATTTCGGTGTGCTTTCCGGTGAGGATACCGGAGCCGTATTTGCCCTTAAAGGTTTAATTGGCGGGTATAACGGCAGTTACAGCCTTAGCCCGTATTGGATGGTTATTAACACTTATAACAATATAGAAAATCGTGATATTTGGGAATATAAATTAAATTTAAGCAAAGATGAGCAAATAAAATTCGTTAATCATCTTTATGAAATGAAAAATGCGAAAATTCAATATTTCTTCTTAACGAAAAACTGTTCATATATGATTTTGGAATTATTGGAGGCCGTGCGCCCGAGTTTGGATTTAAGCAGCCGCTATAACTATTACGCAATTCCGTTGGACACTCTTAAAACCGTTAAAAATGTGCCGGGATTGGTAAGTGATATTCATTACCGACCTTCCAGATACACCAAAATCAAAGCTATGCTTGATAATATGAGTTCCAAACAATATCAAGCGTTTTTAACTGCCGTAAATCGGTATGATTATGATATGTCCGATTTATCAACAACAGAAAAATCCGTAGTTTTGGAAGCTGTTTATCAGTATTACCAATATCAGTATATTGCTCAAAAAATGCAAATTAAAGAATATCGCAAAAACAGCTTTTCGGTATTACGTATGCGTAGTCAGCTGCCTCCGGCGGAAGAACAGCCGATTGACGGACAAGACCCGAGCTTTTCACACGCTTCAGCGCAAGTATCTCTGAGTAGCGGTATTTTTAAACATCAAAGCTTTGAAGATTTTATGGTGCGGCCGGCTTATACCACCATAACTGATGATTCATGGGGACTTATTCGTGGAGCTGGTATAAAAGTCTTTGAAAGCAGGTGGCGCTATTATAATCAAAAACATAAATTTGTTTTACATTCTTTTACACCGTTTCAGATAGCTTCCTTTGCTCCGGCAACCCGCGTCTTTAATCCACTATCTTATATCACTAATATTGATATAAAAAGAGCGTATAATCCGAAAAACCGAAAAGAAGGATATATTGCCGATATACATTTTGCTGTGGGCAAAACCTATACAGTGTGTGATAACATATTCGGATATGCCCTTATAGGACCTGTCGGACAATATGGTGGTGGGTTTCTTAAAAATCATTATTTACTCGGGGTAACACCGGAATTAGGAGTTTTTGCTGATTGGAAAAAAATCAGAATACATACATTTATCAAAAAAACATGGGCAACGGATAAATACGGTGAACAGTTAAATTATACGGCGATAGCGGCATATGGCCTGACGCGTAATTTAACCTTGGAGGCAGAATATTCAAAATTACAGTATCGTGGCGGATATCACACGGAAGAATATATTCTTGGCTTAAGACAGGCCTTTTAGCGTTGCAGTAAGAACGTACAAGGTCCGTCATTAATTAAAGCCACTTTCATATCGGCTTGAAAAACGCCTGTCTTAACGGGTATGCCATATTCTTTGATTTTTTGCACAAAATATTCATATAAAGGTTCAGCATCATCGGGACGAGCTGCAGTATCAAATCCCGGACGATTACCGCAATTTAAGTTGGCAGCTAAGGTGAATTGTGACACGGCCAAAATTTCTCCGCCGACATCTTGAACCGATAAGTTCATTTTATCGTTTTGATCTGTAAAAACACGGAAGTTGGCTATTTTTTTAGCAAGATAATCGGCTTGAGCATTTGTGTCATCTTTTTCAATCCCCACAAACAACAAATAACCGCTGTTAATTGCGGATACCACCTTATTATTAACCGTTACCGAAGCAGATAAAACTTTTTGTAATAAAATTTTCATAATGCTTCCTTATTATAAAAGAGATAAGACAACGCAATAGCCGCGACAATACCGATAAAATCAGCAAATAAAGCGCAAGGTAGGGCAGAGCGTGTTTTAGAAATTTTAACCGCGCCAAAATATAAGGCAATTACATAAAAAGTTGTTTCGGTTGAACCTTGAATAACCGAAGACACAAAAGCCGGAAAACTATCGGCACCGTAAGTGCGCATTGTTTCAATCATCATTCCGCGCGCTCCGTTTCCTGACAGCGGTTTCATTAAGGCGGTAGGCAATGCCGGTATAAAATCACTGTTGATACCGCACAACGAAACAATTTTTTCAAAACACCAAACAATTCCATCCAAAACGCCGGAATAGCGCACCACGGCAATAGCTGTCAACATGGCTACCATATACGGAATAATTTGTATAGCTATTTGAAAACCTTCTTTAGCGCCGCTGATAAAAGTTTCATACACATTCAGTTTTTTAATTGCGCCATAACCGATAAACAGTGCAATTATTCCCAAAATGAGGGCATTTCCCATTTTTTCGGAATAGTCAAGACGAGTTGCCGTATCCAAAGAATAGAAATAAGCGCAAATACCGCCGATAACCGCAATTATCCCAACGAAATATGCCATAAAAACACGAGTAAAAATGCGAATTTTTTGCGTACAGGCCACAGCCAAAAAACCGGCGATTGTGGAACATGTCGTAGCCATTAAAATCGGAATAAACACCGCCGCCGGATTGGTTGCTCCCTCTAAGTGCCGATACATTAATATTGACACGGGCAAAACTGTTATGGCTGATGAATTAATGACAATAAACATAATTTGTGCATTTGAAGCCTGCTGCTTATGTGGATTAATTTCTTGTAATTGTGTCATTGCCTTAAGCCCCATAGGGGTAGCGGCATTATCCAACCCTAAAATATTGGCGGCCATATTCATAACAATAGATCCGAGTGCCGGTGAGTTAGCGGGAATTTCCGGCATAATGATTTTAATAAGCGGTCGCAAAGCTTTGGCTAAAATGTTTGTCATACCTGATTGTTCGGCAATTTTCAATATTCCGAGCCAGAAACATAACATACCCGTTAAATTTAATGCAAGTTGGAAAGCTGAAGTTGCCGTAGAAAAAAGCTGATTAACAATTTCGGTCCATATTGCGGGATTTCCGAAGATAACGCTTTGCAACAATGCGGCGATAAAGCCGCTGATGAAAAATAAAGCCCATATAATATTAAGCATTTTGCCTCCTTTTCGGTTATTGTAAATAAGTCTGTATGAAGTTCAACTTATTTACATAAAAAAGTGACAAAGTTGTTGATATTTAAAAATGCACAATATTTGAGCAGATTTAATATTTTTTATAAACAGGAAGCAATAAAACTTGATTTTTAGATTTGTTGTGATATAAAAACGCCATAAACATTTTTGTTTACTGGAACTTAAGTAACGAGAAATCGGCTTACGTTTTTTTGTTGCTTTTTTAACTAACTTATAAGGATGTTATAAATGTCAGATATTAAAATGAAAATGATGGATGCCAATGAAGCCTGTGCTTCTGTGGCACACCGTTTAAACGAAGTCTGCGTTATTTACCCGATTACCCCGTCTTCACCGATGGGAGAATGGGCTGATGCGTGGTCTGCCGCTAATCAAAAGAATATTTGGGGTGTATCTCCTGATGTTCAGGAAATGCAATCTGAGGCCGGTGCTGCCGGTGCTTGTCACGGCGCTTTGCAAGCCGGTGCGTTGACAACAACGTTTACCGCTTCGCAAGGTTTGTTGTTGATGATTCCGAATATGTATAAAATTGCCGGTGAGTTAATGCCGTTTGTTATGCATGTTGCTGCACGTTCGCTTGCTTATCATGCTTTGTCTATTTATGGCGATCATTCCGATGTTATGGGTTGTCGTCAAACCGGTTTTGCAATGCTTTGCTCTAATTCCGTTCAGGAAGCCGGAGATATGACAGCCATTGCGCAAAGTTCAACACTTCGTTCGCGTGTGCCGTTTATGCATTTCTTTGACGGTTTCCGCACTTCGCACGAAATTAAAAAGATTAAGTTGTTGTCTGATGATGACTTGCGTGCAATGATGGACGGGGTAAATTACAAATTCAATGCTGAACATGCACTGCGTCCGGAATCTCCGGTTATTCGCGGTACGGCTCAAAATCCGGATGTATTTTTCCAAGGTCGTGAAGCCTCTAACCAATATTATGAAAAAGTTGAGGGCATTGTCCAAGAAGAAATGGACAAGTTTGCTAAAATCACCGGTCGTCAATATCACGTTGTTGATTACACCGGCGCCAAAGATGCCGATAATGTGATTGTAGTTATGGGTTCCGGTGCCGAAACAGTTGAAGAAGCTATTGAATATTTGAACGCACATGGTTCTAAACTCTGCGTTTTGAAAGTACATTTATATCGTCCGTTCCCGACAGATTCTTTCTTAAAGGCTCTGCCGAAAACCGTTAAAACGATTTCTGTTTTGGATAGAACAAAGGAATCCGGCTCATTGGGTGAACCGTTGTATTTGGATGTTGTAACCGCTTTGTCACAAGCTTTCAGTAACGGCAAAATTGCTGCTTTACCGAAAATTTATGGCGGTCGTTACGGTTTATCTTCTAAAGAATTTACACCGGCAATGGCTAAAGCTGTGTTTGATAATGCCGTTTCCGGAAAACCGATTAACGGTTTCAGCGTTGGCATTGAAGATGATGTAACCCACAAGTCTTTAGCTTATGATTCGTCATTTGATGTTGAACCGGATGATGTTGTTCGTGCCGTATTCTTCGGATTGGGCGCAGACGGCACGGTTGGTGCTAACAAAAACTCCATTAAGATTATCGCCGAAGATGCCGGTAAATATGGACAAGGTTATTTTGTTTATGACTCTCGTAAGTCTGGTTCAATGACAACATCTCACTTACGTTTTTCCGATAATCCGATTCGTTCGGCGTATTTGATTAACAAAGCGGATTTTGTAGCTTGTCACCAATTCCAATTTATGCAGAAAGTTGATATTTTGCATATTGCCAAAGACGGTGCAACATTTTTATTGAATGCGCCGTATAAGGCAGAAGAAGTGTGGGATCAACTGCCGATTGAAGTTCAAGAACAAATCTTGGCAAAGCATTTGAAATTCTATACAATCAATGCTGTTGACGTAGCGCGCGCAACAGGTATGGGACAAAGAATTAACACGGTTATGCAAACCTGCTTCTTTGCAATTTCCAATATTTTGCCGAAAGAAGAGGCGATTGCGCAAATTAAAGCTGCAATTAAGAAAACATACAGCAAAAAAGGTGACGCGGTTGTTCAAAAGAACTTTGCTGCCGTTGACGCTTCTTTGGCACACTTGTTTGAAGTTAAATATCCGGATCATGTTACATCTAAGTTTCATCGTTTGGCACCGGTTCCGGCCGATGCGCCTGAGTTTGTTCAGGGCTTGACTGCTAAATTGATTGCCGACAAGGGTGATAGCATTAAAACGTCCGAATTGCAGTCAGTAGTTGACGGCACATGGCCGACAGCCACAACTCAATACGAAAAACGTTGTATTGCAACCGAAATTCCGGTTTGGGATCCGAACACATGTATTCAATGCGGTAAGTGTTCCATTGTTTGCCCGCATGGTGTTATTCGTATGAAAGTTGCGGATGATGCTCAGTTGGCTGGTGCGCCTGAAAGCTTAAAACGTGCCGAATACAAGGGTAAGGAATTTGCCGGCAAGAAATTTATATTACAAATTTCGCCTGAAGATTGTACCGGTTGCGGCGTATGTGTTACGGCTTGTCCGGCTAAGAACAAAGAAAATCCGGATATGCACGCCATTAATATGGATCATATTGAAAATCATTTGGATATTGAAAAAGCCAACTGGAAATTCTTTGAAACATTACCTTATGTTAAGAAAACCGATGTGGTTAAAAATATGCCGAAGACAACTCAGCTTATTCAGCCGTTGTTTGAATTTTCCGGTGCTTGCGCCGGCTGTGGTGAAACACCGTACATTAAATTGCTGACACAATTGTTTGGTGGCCGGATGGTTGTTGCCAATGCAACAGGTTGTACATCAATTTATTCCGGTAACTTACCGACCACACCGTATTGTAAAGACGAAAAAGGTCACGGACCGGCTTGGGCAAACTCTTTGTTTGAGGATAACGCCGAATTTGGTTTAGGCATGCGTATTTCCATTAATCATGGTATAAAAATGGCTAAATCTTTATTGGAAAATATGAAGGATCAACTTGGTGATATTGCCGATAAAATTTTGCTTAACCCTCAATCCAATGACATTGAAATTGATGCTCAACGCGACAATGTTGCTGCTTTGCGTGCCAAATTGGCTAAAATTAACACGGAAGAAGCTAAACATTTGAACGAAGTTGCTGATTACCTGATTAAAAAATCCGTATGGATTATCGGTGGTGACGGTTGGGCTTATGATATTGGCTTTGGTGGTTTGGACCATGCTATTGCTTCCGGCCTCAATGTAAACATTTTGGTTGTTGATACCGGTGTTTACTCTAACACGGGCGGACAACAATCTAAAGCGACACCGTTAGGTGCTTCTGCAAAATTTGCAACTGCCGGTAAAGAGTTGCCGAAGAAAGATTTAGCAATGATTGCAATGTCTTACGGTAATGTTTATGTGGCTCAAGTTGCCATGGGTGCCAACGATATGCAGGTTATTAAGGCAATGAATGAGGCAGAGGCTTATGACGGTCCGTCCATCATTATTGCATATTGCCCGTGTATCAACCAAGGTTTGAATATGGCTGACGGCTTGTCACACCAAAAGAACGCGGTTGAGACCGGTAGTTGGCCGTTATATCGTTACAATCCGGAAAATATGAAAGAAGGGAAAGCTCCGTTGACACTTGATTCCAAAGCGCCGAGCAAGCCTTTGGCAGAGTTTATGGCCAGTGAAACCCGCTTCCAGGTTGTTAATAAGAGCAATCCGGAACGTTATGATATGCTTGTCAACAAAGCGCAAGAAAACGTTAATGTAAAACACGCTTTGTTAGAGCATTTGGCTGAATACAAATAATTCAGCATTTAAGCTCTCAGATATAGGCCTGTTTATAGATACTCTCGCGCTTTGATGTGCGCTCGTATTTATGACAGGCTATCTGAGGAGCTGTTGCCGAATAACAAAAAAGGGGAGGTAAACTCCCCTTTTTTGTTATTGAAAAATGACTATTTTCTTTGAGACTTTTTCTAACTAACCGGTTGTATATTCAATGTTTTTTTAAGAAATTTTCTGTCACTCTTGCGTTTTTCTTTTACCTGTCACTCTTGCCAAGCGTAGCGCCGGCGAGAGTCTCCTTCAACAAGCACCGGTGCAAAAACGATGGAGATTCCCCCCCTCACTGCGTTCGGTGAAGAATGACAGGGGGTGAGTTACACTCGGTGAAGAATGACGGGGAGGGGGTGTCACTCTTACTCATAATGTAATTGTATAAATTATAATTCAT
>JAKSUO010000045.1 GCA_024408895.1 Alphaproteobacteria bacterium
AAATTAAAGATTTTTCCGAAGATGTGCGTTTAGGGCGTTTTGTCGGCTATACCGGTAAAAAACTTGTCAATATCGTTAATATCGGTATCGGCGGTTCAGATTTGGGGCCGTTTATGGCAACGGAAGCCCTGCGTCCTTATTGGGCCAAGGATATTAAGTGCTATTTTATATCTAATATTGACGGGACTTCATGTGCGGAAGTTTTGAATAATATAGATCCGGAAAGCACGCTGTTTATTGTGGCTTCAAAAACGTTTACCACGATTGAAACACTGACAAACGCAAAAACGTGTCGTAAATGGTTGGTTGACGCATTGGGCGAACACGCAGTGGCAAAACACTTTGTGGCCTTGTCTACTAATAAATCAGAAGTGGAAAAATTCGGTATCAATCCGGACAATATGTTTGAATTTTGGGATTTTGTCGGCGGACGCTATTCCATGTGGTCAGCCATTGGTTTGATTATTGCCATTGCTGTCGGGTATAAAAATTTTGAGCGTATGTTGGAAGGTGCTAATGCCATGGATAGGCATTTTGCAACGGCTGATTTGGAACATAATATTCCGGTGATTTTGGCGCTTATCGGGATTTGGTATAATAATTTTTACGGCGTGCATCGTTACGGTGTTATTCCGTATGATCAATATTTGCAATATTTGCCTGCATATCTGCAACAGCTGGATATGGAAAGCAACGGTAAATCGGTTACCAAAGAAGGCGCATTTGTTGATTATGATACCGGTCCGGTGTTGTTTGGCGGTGCAGGAACAAATGTTCAACATTCATTTTTCCAACTTTTGCACCAGGGAACTGAAATTGTGCCGATAGATTTTATTATTCCGGCAATCTCGCATAATGAAATCGGCAATCATCATCAAATTTTGGTCGCTAATGTTTTGGCGCAAGGCGAAGCCCTGATGCATGGTAAAACAGAAGCAGAAGCAGCTTTGGAACTTGAAAAGGCAGGAAAAACCAAAGAAGAAATTAATCGCTTGAAAAAATATAAAAGCTTTAGCGGTAATCGGCCGTCAAATACCATTGTTTTGCGTAAGCTAGATCCATATTCACTCGGTATGTTGGTGGCAATGTATGAACATAAAGTTTATACGCAAGGCATTATTTGGAATGTTAATTCTTTTGATCAGTTTGGGGTGGAACTCGGTAAAAAATTAGCATTAAATATTCTGCCGGAGTTGGAAGGAACAGCATTCGGAGTGGAACATGACAGTTCTACAACCGGCTTGATTAATCATATCAAAAAAATCCGCAAATAAGGAAAAATATGACGATACGCGTTTTGCCTGATAATTTAGTAAATCAAATTGCCGCAGGTGAGGTAATTGAACGGCCGGCCTCGGTTATTAAAGAATTGGTGGAAAATGCCATAGATGCAGGTGCTACAAAAATAGAAGTTTCTCTGGCGGGTGGGGGTAAAAACTTGATAACCGTCAGTGATAACGGTTGCGGTATGAACAAAGAGGAACTGCTTTTGGCGGTGGAGCGGCATGCAACTTCAAAAATGCCGACAGATGATTTGTTTGCCATTAATTTTTTGGGATTTAGAGGAGAAGCCCTGCCTTCAATCGGTTCGGTTGCCAAATTGAAAATCAGTTCACGGCAAGGGCAGGCGGATTCCGGTTGGGAAATCAATGTTTATGGCGGTAAAACGGAAGATGTTAAACCGGCCGCAGCCAATGTCGGTACACGAATTGAAGTGCGCGATTTGTTTTATACAACACCGGCGCGTTTAAAATTTATGAAATCGGAATCTTCGGAAGCGGCGCAGTGTGTGGAAATGCTGCAACGCATTGCTTTGGCAAATCCGGCAATTTCGTTTTATTTATACAGCGATGGCAAGAAAAAAATCAGCTTGGAGGCTTGTCAGGGAGAATTGTTTGATAGTCGTCAGCGCCGAATATCTGATGTGTTGGGAAAAGAATTTGCCGAGAATAGTATGCCGATATCCGCAGAAAACGAGTTTTGCAATATTACCGGCGTGATTGGTTTGCCGACATATACTAAAGCAAATTCATTATCAGAATTTTTGTTTGTGAACAACCGTCCGGTGCGCGATAAATTGATTTTGGGCGCAATTAAAGGCGCATATCAAGATATGATGATGTCCGGACGTTATCCGGCGTGTGCGTTGTTTATTAAAGTTAATCCGCGATATGTAGATGTGAATGTCCATCCAACAAAGGCCGAGGTGCGCTTTTATGACAATGGCGCCGTGAGGAATTTAATTGTCGGCGGTATTCGGCGCGCGTTGGATTTCGGTAGTCAACGCAGTGCCAATGTCAGCGGTTTGGAACACTTGTTGCGACAAGGAACCGAAAGTTTGGAAGCTTCGCATTATGAAGTAAATGAAGACACTGAGCAAAGTCGGAAAACTCATTTTTCCGGCGAAAAATCGGCACATTCGCAAATATCATTTTCTCATGCCGTAAATCGTGGTCGTTTTGCCGATATGCCTGAATTTATTGACCAATATTCCGTGAAAGTTTCCGATGAACCGTCGCCGGAACTAACGGATAATGTTGGGCCTTTGGGATTGGCAAAAGCACAATTTCATAATACATACATTATTTCGCAAACCGAAGATAGTATTGTGATTGTTGATCAACATGCCGCGCACGAACGTATTACTATGGAAAAAATGAAGCAAAGTATGGCCAAAAGTGAACGTATGCCGGCTCAGTTGCTTTTGTTGCCGGAAGTGGTGGATTTGTCTGTCAGCGAAAAAACGGCAATTTTAGAATATACCGATACGTTGGCACTGCTTGGCTTAGGAGTGGAAGAATTCGGCACAACGGCAGTTTTAGTGCGTCAAACGCCGGCATTGCTCGGAGATACCGATGTGCAAAAACTGGTTAAGGATTTGGCGGCGGAAATCGCAGAATGGGGCAGTGCGTATGCTTTAAGCGATAAAATTCATCATATTTGCGCAACAATAGCTTGCCATGGATCGGTGCGAGCCGGACGAGCCTTAAATATTGAAGAGATGAATCATCTTTTGCGAGATATGGAAAAAACCGAACATTCCGGACAATGTAATCACGGCCGTCCGACGTATGTTAAAATAAAAATTGCGGATATAGAAAAACTGTTTGAAAGACGATAGATTTCGTCTGCTGATATTATGATAATCCTCAAAAACGTATTATCAATCCATATATAGTTTGGGTGTTTTTTGGGGCTTGACACATGGGCAATTTTGTTTATCATAACACATAAGAAAGGGACAGTGTTGATGATTCATTTTGCAGATTTGACATACTCCGAAGAAGATATGGAACAAGATGCGATTGAGTATTTGAAAACTCAGATATATAAGCCTGCTTATGCCGATAAGGTTAAAGATTTCCTGCAAGATGATACGGTAGATTTTAAACGGTATTATGATGATGCCGAGTACGGTTTCTTAAGCATTTATTATGATGAGTATGTCAAGGATTATTACGAAAAAGATGATATGGTTGTTCCTCGGTTTGATTTTCATCGTCTTTCACAAGAGATGGAAGATGATTTCGGAATGCTCGGAATGGGGGCGGGAGATGTTAAAAAATATGCCCTGATTGCCGAGGCGGAATTTAGAAAAAATGCCTATCGTTCACATTCGGAACCTTATTTTATAAAAACAGATGCCGTTGCCGTTTTGTCCGTCAATGGTTACAGCCGAGATCCGTTATACTCAATATATTCTATGGTGCGTGAGTGGGCTATGGCCATGCATTTGAAAAAAATGTATCCGGTGCTGATGAGGCGTTTCGGATATTTGTATCAAGAAATCAGAGAAAATTATTCCGGTGAAAAACGGTTGCAAAAATTGCTCAATTTTAAGTCAAAGTATAAATTGACGATTGATAGTGTTTCTATGATACGAACTGTTCATTCAAGCGTCTTTGCCTATATGTATTTGTATTTGAAAGCTTATTTGACACAGGAAACTGCAGAAATTGAAGAATTTATTTTGGATAATGCTTCCGAACCGGTGGAACTGTTGCTGCAAGGCGATACGGTGACAAATGTGGATTTTCAAGTGGTGCGTTTTGCGCTGAAGTTGCTTAAAAATGGCGCTATAAAAGGCATTTTACGTCAAGATGGATCCATAGATTGGAATTCATTATATGAATTTTCTATGGAGGCGATTAAAAATTATGTCGGTGCCGGAAATATACGATCGGTATGCGGCTTTGACGGTATAGACGCACGCGCTATTCAATCTTTTTGGAACAAAAGCGCCAATATGCAGCAAATGCTTAAAATTTTGCGTCGTTTATCAATGGATAACAGTGATCCTATTTTTCAACAGCTGATTCAAATGTGTGAATATCGTTTGGGCAGACCGGACAAAAAAAAGAAAAAAATGGAACGTTTTATTGAAAAAACGCGTGAATATATGGCGCGTCAAGCATACGAAATTACACGTCCGCGTACGATGGCGCAAGAAATGTTGGCGGCATTTCCTTCGGTGTTTTTGGTGTATTTTCAGTGGCATCACAGTTTTAGAACAATTTATCCGAAAGTTTCGGAAAGTCAGATTTATTACGAAAATCAAAAAAAGAAAAATCTTCAGGCAGAAGACAGCTTAAAAATGCAAATCCGTCAGGAAGATTTGCAACGTGCAAATACTCGGCAACAGGAAGAAAATCAGCGTCAGACACGCATTGCAGATGATGATAGGTTGCGAATGGTTATTCAAGACGAAATAACGAAAAAAAATGAACTCGCAGAACAGCAAAAACAGCAACAACAGAATCAGAACCAACAGGCTAATCAAGGATATGAACGCGGTTCACGTTGATGTGCCTAAAACAAATCATATTTTACTTTATAAATAATTCCGTTTTCTAAATCTGTCGGCACTGCTTCCAACCAGTTGTATATTTGTTGTCCGGTCATAATTTTGCCATAAAATTTATCGGTGTTTTTTTCAGGCTCAATATAATAGTCGCTTCTGTATGATATTTTGTTATCATTAAATTCGTTTTTAGGCAAATAAATATATTTAATCTGATGTTGTTGCAAAATATTTTTAATTTCATCTTCATCTGAAGAGAAGAATAATTTATGGTTATCAATTAAACCTGTTTCGTCAGTATGATATGGTGTAGCCAATGTTTTAACGTCTAGATCCCAACAAAACTGCGGAGAAATATTATAATCTGTTGCCAGATTTTCAATTTTTTCTGTTACATGCGGAATTTTTTGCGGATGAGAAACAGATTGAAAACTTGTTAAGAAAAAAACATTTGCCGCCAGATAGAAAAAAATAGCATATCTATATTTTGTGAATTTGGAACTTAAAGCCATCCAAGAAAAAATGATACAACCATTTAAATATAAAAAAACAGCTATATAATATAGATAAAGACGGACAGCGGCAAATCCAAGCGGTATGGTAAAAAACGTCAATAATGCCAAGTTGAGATGACGTATTTTTTGTGATTTGCTTTGATACAGCAAATAGCAGACCAATAGAATGCCTAAAATCCAGCTTATTATTTGATAGTAGTATGCAAATGGGGTTTTATAAATCGGTTGCATTTCAGTGATATAAGGCAAATAAATTGTATGCATTTTTTCATGATATATCGGTTTAAGCAGAGTGTTGGCTCCAAATATCATAAATATAAGCAGTATGACAATAATCCCGCAACCGTTCAAACATACAATTTTGAGTGTAGGCGAGATGTTATCTGCTTTTCTTAAAGATATAAAAGCTAATAACATAAGCGCAGTTAAAACCACATGAATGATAGATAGCCGACTATTATCTAAAACGCTAAAACCTCCATAAGGAGGATTAATAAGCCAAGCAAAAGTAACACTTATAAATAAGCCTAAATTAAACGCAATTAAGTGCTTGCTTTTTAATGTTCCGTAAAGCCAATTAAAGCATAAGATTGCAAGAATAACGGCTGTGCTTAATATTCCTTCAATGGCAGATGAAAACCAAAATCCTAAACCGCAAGTTGAACCGGCAAATAAAAAATAATTTTCTTTAGTATTGTTTAGAAAACGTAAAATAACAGCAATGTTAAAACAGAAAATAAAGAACATTACCGAATGATGGTCTGGGCGGAAAAAGTCAAAAATGTTTGTAAGTTTATAGCAAAACAGCAAAGTTGTAATGAATACCAAAGCAAATGAAACGGCAGCTTTTTCAAACTTGATGATATATGGTTGTATTCCCCAGAAAAAAGCACAAAGAGACAGAAACAAAAACAACGGAGAAAAGAAAAATCCACCGTGAAATATGGCTTCTTTTAATGGTTCAAACAACATAAACGGCAAACTGAGTGCTACCCATATCATATCATTGATACGGGTAAAATGCAGGATAAATCCATCAGGTACATTAGAGTATGGAAAAATTTTCTCTTCCCACTGAAAATTTTGCAACCAATCAATAATTCGCAAAGCTCGTGTATAGCAATCAGTATCCACATAAAATAATTTTTCTTCAGATAAAAAGTAATAAATTGCGTCAAATAAACTAACGGTAAAAACAGCCAAAAATGACCACAAAATCCGGTGCTTGTATAGATGGTTTATTGCTTTTTCAAAAAAATTATTCATAGTTTTTTCAATAGCTGAGTTAACAGCGCAACGGAATGATTAGAGGCATTTTTCCAAAAATATTCATATTGCTCGGTATGATGCTCAATGCCGGGGGTGTCGCTTATTTGCCGAACAGAAAGCATTGGGATATTGTGTAACCAGCAGGTGTGCGCAATTGCGGCACTTTCCATATCCACGGCAAGCGCTTCGGAAAATTTGTTTTTAATGGCTTTTAATGAACTTTCATCAGCAATAAACTGATCTCCGCAACATAATAAACCATGTCGGTTGTCAGGCAAAAGCTTTGTCAGTTGCGGGGATGATTGGAAGCTGTCGGGAATATCTTGTGCAATTTCCGCGCCGGTATCAAAATCATGATATGCTAAGTTGTCTCCGACAACAAAATCACCGATTTTCAAAGAACTGTCCAAGCCACCGGAAATTCCTATATTAATGATGGTGTCAGCTTTGAAATAATTGATTAGGTCGGCTGTGCAGAGTGCGGCATTGACCTTTCCGATACCGCTGACGACAACAACGATTTTTTTGCCTGAGATTTCGCCTTCTATGAAGCGACGTTGATGCAAAATCTGCTCACTGCAATTTTCTAAATCTGCGGCAAACAGTTCAAGTTCTTTATCCATTGCAATAATAATGCCGATTTTTTTCATAATATTCCCCTCCCTTTTATGGGATTTACATATCATGATTGAGATAAAAAAACAATATAAAACTTGACAGTGTGCATAATTAAGTTTTATATGAGGGTGTTGCGTTATTAACGTAAGTGTGGATTTAACCGAATTGTCCAGCATTAAATGGACTAAACAGGAGATTTTTAAGATGATTAAAACAGCAGAATCCGTGTCTTTGGGACACCCTGATAAAACAGCAGATTACATAACCAGTTATATACTTGACCGTCTGATAGAGCAAGATGAAAATGTGCGCTATGGCGTTGAAGTGATGGTTAAAGACCAGACAATAGTTTTGGGGGGCGAAGTAGGCGGTAATGTGTTACTTAGCAAACTTGAAGAATATGTTAAACAAGCCATACGAGAAGTAGGTTATGATGAAAAATATGCTACTGTTTGGGGCAGTAAGGCTCTGAATATCAATAAAATTAAGGTTATTAATTTGATTAACCGACAATCGGCTGAAATATACCAAGGTGTTGAAAAAGACGGTTGGGGTGATCAAGGAGTGTTTGTCGGCTACGCGGCGCAAGGCGCGGGCAATATAAATCGCGAGTTGTATCTGGCGCGTACATTAAATAAGGCATTGTACGAAAAAGCTCGTCAAAGCGATAATTTAGGGTTGGACATTAAAACGCAAATAACGCTTGATGATGATAAAATTTTAACGGTCGTGGTGGCAATCCCTATGTTGAAAACGGAGGATTTAACCGATTTTGTGTGCAATGTTTTAGGACAAAAACCGCAAAACTTAATTATTAACGGTACTGGTAGTTATACAGTACATTCTGCGGTGGCAGATTGCGGGATTACCGGCCGAAAGTTGGCTTGCGATTTTTATTCAACCGCAGCACCAATCGGCGGTGGCTCGCCATGGACTAAAGATGCCACCAAGGCCGATTTGACACTGAATTTATATGCGCGTTATCTGGCGGTGGAAAATTTGGCGGACAACGATGAAGTTTGGGTATATTTATCTTCGTGTATCGGACAATGTTATTTGCCAAGCGCGGTGATGAAATGGCGTAAAGGAAACCTATTGGGCGAAAAAGCTTTGGAAATTGAAGCGCGTCCGTCGGTGCTGATTAAACGTTTTGGGCTGCATAAACCGGTATATGCCAAGTTATGCCGCGAAGGTTTGGTGTGAAGTCGGTTTTTTGCCGAGCCTTTGAGCCGTATTTAATATTTGAGTTATACTCATTGTTTATGGTATGCCTGACGAGGTTGCAATATCCGTTTAAAAATAATTAAAAAATTTGTTGACAGGATACTTTTTTGTGATATTATCCGCACGAACCGAGACCGAATGTGAGTACATTCGGCCGTTGGTTTTGTGTAAATTAATTTAACTTTTAAGGAAAATGTGATGCCTACAATTAATCAGTTAATTCGTAAATCACGAACACCTAAAGTGAAGAGAAACAAAGTTCCTGCTTTGAAATCTTGTCCACAAAAGCGCGGTGTTTGTACCAGGGTTTATACAACAACCCCGAAAAAACCAAACTCAGCTTTGCGTAAAGTGGCACGTATTCGTTTGACAAACGGCTTTGAAGTAATCAGCTATATCCCTGGTGAAGGTCATAATCTTCAAGAACACTCAGTGGTGCTGATTAAAGGAGGCCGTGTAAAAGACTTGCCTGGTGTTCGTTATCATATCATTCGCGGTACTTTAGATACACAAGGTATTGCTAAACGTCGTCAACGTCGTTCATTATACGGCGCTAAGAGACCTAAATAATTTAAAAACATGAAAGGAG
>JAKSUO010000046.1 GCA_024408895.1 Alphaproteobacteria bacterium
CTGTTTTAACGGCGCGTAAGTTAGAACGCTTTTTGATATAACTGTTTGCAACAACTTATCAATTTACGGGTATGGAAGGTCGTTCAGTTGATTTGGAAAAAACAATTACCGGTTGTGAGCGTATTCTTTCAGGAGAGTTTAATTATCTGACCGAAAACGACTTCTTTATGGTGGGTGATATTGATGAGGTGGTTGAAAAAACAAAAAACAAAAAAGCAGCTTATGAAAAAGCCTTGAGAGAGGAAACTGCCGAATGAAGTTTGTTATCTGCACTCCGTTAGGTTCTGTCTTGCAGACAGATATTGTGAAAGTAACGTTGGAAACTTTGGACGGGTATCAGACGTTTTTACCGCGTCATGTGGATTATGTTTCAACAATGGGACCGAACATTATCACCTATATTACAATGAATCACGAACAAAAATATGCCGCGTGTCATCACGGAATTGTGGTGAAAACAGGTGATGAAGTGATGGTTACGGCACAAAATGCCGTTTTAGGTGATTCTTTAGATGAATTGGAAAATGTTATCAATCATGAATTTAAACAAACCGAGGAAAACAGAAAAGAATTAAATACGGCAATGGCTAGGTTGGAACTGGGCTTGATACGCGGTTTCGGTCGTCTAAATAAGGAGAGCGCCGATGGTTGATTTGCATACCTCTCATGAACGTCAAATTAAAGATGAATTGATGCGCAAAGCGGAACTTTTGAAAAAACGTTCCGACAGAACTTGGCGCGCTAATTTCGGAATGATTGCCTCATTGGGAGGGGTAATAATTGTGCCTATTTTACTGGGATTGTTCACCGGTTCTTATTTTGATGAAGTTTTGCCGCAACGCTTTTCGTGGCGACTGTCTTTGTTGTTTGTCGGTTTTGTCTGGGGTTTCTTTAATGCCTATTTATGGGTAAAAAATGAAAATGAAAAAATTGAAAGCATAGGGAGAGATAAAAATGGCAGATAGTGCAATGGTCATTATGTGGCAGGAAGCTCAATGGGTTGATATGATTATCGCCTTTATCTGCGGCGCTGTAATCGGGTTTATATATTTGCAAAGTTTGCGCTGGAGTATTAATCACTGGCCGGAATATAAGCACAAGTATGCCATATATCTATTAACGGCTTTAGCCAGAATATCTTTATTCTTTGGCGTTTTGATATTGGTCGCACACCGAAATGCTTTTATCGTGATTATATATTTGGCCGCATTTTTGCTGACCAGATTTATTTTTCTGATGGTTGAAAGAAAAAATTTAGGATCAAATCGGTAAATAAAGGGGGATAATAAGGTTATGCCGCAGTTTAATTTTGCAAATTGGTTGGACTTACCGTATGTCGAAAAAAACATCGGTTTGGAAAGCTATGACGCAATTAAACTAATATCTTTTGACGGATGGGCTGTAAATGTCACAATTTTTAACAGTTGGATTGTGATGGCGATTATAGTGTTTGTTTCGTGGTTGGCAACACGTCATTTATCATACGGAAAACAGGTGTCAAAATTGCAAACGGCGTTGGAAGCGCTTGTTTTGTGGTTGCAAAATGAGGCTAACGAGACAAGTGGCTCGCGCAATAATCAATATCTTGGTATGGCACTAGGGTTGTTCAGCTTTATTTTGGTGGCAAATTTGCTGACGTTTATTCCGTGGTTTAAGCCGCCGACAGCTTCATTAAGTACTACCATGGCTTTAGCATTGGTGGTGTTTTTGGCTATCCCGTATTTTTCAATTCAGAATGCCGGCGTTAAGGGGTATCTGCGCAAATTTGTTGAGCCGATACCGTTAATGTTGCCGATGAATGTTTTCAGCGAGTGCTTTTCTATTTTTGCCATGGGATTGCGCTTGTTCGGAAATATGTTAAGCGGCGTAATGTTCGGAGCCATATTGAGCGCGTTTATTCCGTTTGTTGCGCCACTGACAATGCAAACACTCGGGTTGTTAACAGGAACTATTCAGGCGTATATTTTTGCCTTGTTGGCGGTGGTTTATACTTCTGCCGTCAAGGAAGAAATAAAGCCGGAAATTTAATTAAGGAGGATAAAAAAATGGATGCTTATGCAATAATAGGAGCGGCTTCGGTTATCGGGGCTTGTTTGTGTATGGGAATTGGCAGTATCGGTTCCTCATTGGGTGAGGGACAAGCAGCGGCTTCGGCTTTACAGGCTATGGCGCAGCAACCGGATGAGGCAAGCCGAATTCGTTCCACGATGTTTGTTTCGTTGGCAATGATTGAAACAACAGCGCTGTATTCGCTGTTAATTGCCTTTTTGATTTTATATGCAAACCCGTTTTGGAATTATGCTGTCAATCAATAAAATAATCGGTCGGGAGTGACGATGGGGATTGATTTATTTACATTAACGGCACAAGTCATAAATTTAATAATTTTGCTTTTTTTGCTGCGAAAGTTTTTGTATGTTCCGGTTTTGAAAGCCGTTGAAGCCAGACAGAAGTTAATTGCCGATGAATTGATAAGCGCAGAACAAGCGCGAGCATCCGCGCAAAAAGAAGAGGCAAAATGTGTGGCAAAATTGCGCGAGATTGAAACACAAAAACAAGCCGTGTTAGATAAGGTGCAAAAAGAAGCACAACAGCTTGCAGTTAAACTCAGCGAAGAAGCTCAAGTGCAATATAAACAATCTCAGCAAAAATTAAATGAAAAGCTAAAAGCAGAGCATAGAAATTTTGATGTCAGTGTCCAAAGTTTGGTGGTTAAATATTTTGAACAGTTTGCCGACAGCGCTTTAAAGCAAATTGCAGATGCCGATTTGAATGTTTTGGCCGTGCATCGGTTTATGCAAAAATTGACAACCTTACCCGAAAATGAAAAAAAATCTTTTGCAGCAACTTATCGTGCCAATAATATTATAATCATTAAATCGGCAAAAGTTCTTCCGGATGAAATGAAGGAAAATCTTGAAAACGTATTGAAACAGGAACTGAAATTAAAAAATTCAACGATATTTGAATATAAAATATCAGAAGAATTAATCTGCGGTTTGAGTGTCGCGGCGGGAGAACAAATGATTTCGTGGAATTTGCAATCCTATCTTAAAGAATTTAGAAATAACTTAAATAATGAAGTGGTAAAAATACTAAACAGAGGTTGAAATGGTTAATGCGGAAAAAACATTTGCGGCAATCGGCGAAAGCATAGAAAATACTCGCGCCGTTCTAAAAACAGAGGAAGTCAGTTTAGTGCAGTCAATTTCCGCCGGCACTGCAATAGTCAGCGGATTGGAAAATGCGCAAATGGATGAATTATTGTTGTTTCCGAATAATGTTTTAGGTATGGTGCAAACCTTAAATCGTAATTCTGTCGGTGTTGTATTCCTTGATAATCCGGATCAAATTAAAGCCGGAGACAGAGTAACGCGAACCAAAAGAGTTTTAGATGTTCCTGTTTCCGAAGAATTGTTGGGACGTGTAATTGATCCGCTGGGTAAGGTTTTGGATGGCAAAGCGCCTTTAACAACGCAGTCGCGCCGACCTGTGGAAGCACCGGCCTTTCCAATAATGGAACGAGCGCCGGTGGATACGCCTTTGCAAACCGGAATTAAAGCTATTGATGCTTTTACGCCAATCGGACGCGGTCAGCGAGAACTTATATTGGGGGACAGACAAACCGGAAAAACGGCGATTGCGTTAGATACGATGATTAATCAAAAAGACAGTGGTGTTATTAATATCTATTGTGCCATCGGACAGCGCAATTCTGCCGTTGCCTCGGTTATTGCCGATTTGGAAAAATATGACATTATGGGGCAGACAATTGTTGTTGTGGCAGCCGGTAATGATGAAGCAGGTATGCAGTTTGTTGCACCTTATGCGGCAACAGCTATTGGTGAATATTTTATGGAACAGGGAAAAGATGTTTTGGTGGTCTATGATGATTTAACAAATCATGCGCGAGCATACAGACAAATGTCCTTGTTGTTGCGGCGGCCACCCGGACGTGAGGCCTTTCCGGGCGACATCTTTTATATTCATTCCAGACTTTTGGAAAGAGCAACACATTTACGCGCGGAATTAGGCGGAGGTTCTTTGACGGCTTTGCCGATTGTGGCAACAGAGGCCGGAAATATTTCAGCTTATATTCCGACTAATATCATTTCCATTACCGATGGACAGATATATTTATCGGCCTCGCTTTTTCAGAAAGGTGTTATGCCGGCAATAGATACGGGAAAATCCGTTTCGCGTGTGGGAGGAGATGCTCAGCTTCCGGCATATAAATCTTTGGTTGGGCCGTTAAAGCTCTTTTATGCGCAGTTTGAGGAGTTGGAATCTTTTACCAAATTCGGTACGCAGTTGGATAAAGAAACGCAAAAACGTATTCAACGCGGGCAGGCAATTCGTCGTATTTTGGAACAGCGGCAATATCATACTTTTTCGGCTGCCAATCAAATTGCCGTTTTTTCGGCCGTTAATGCCGGATTGTTTGATGGCTTGTCGGCTGAAAAAACAGAAAAGGCTCAAAAAATTGTTTTAGAAGTGTTTCACGCTCAGTTCTCAAAAGAAATTGCCGATATTGTGGCGGCTAAGAAATTAACCAATGCCCAAACAGAGAAAATGATAACGGCGTTTCAAAATGCTTTGACGGAGTAATAATATGTCGGCAGAAGCATTGCAAAAAAGGATTAAAACAACTCAAGAGCTGCGTGATATTGTCAACAATATGAATATGTTATCATCGGTCAGTATTTGGCAGTATGAACGCGCAAACAAAGCTCTGGATAAATATCGTCGTAATTTGCGCAATGCTTTTCATGCACTTATGTTGCATGGTATGGAACCGCAATCGGTTACCGATGGCAACGGTGTTGCCAGATATTTGTACATACTAATCGGAACAGATAACGGTATGGTGGGTAAATTCAATAAGGAAATTATTGAAAAAGTTCGTGCCGATATGCGGGCGCGAAAGCAACAACGCAAGGATGTTTTGTTTTTAGTAATAGGAAAGCGCTTAGCTGCTTTGGCGGAACAAGCCGGCTTAAATGTTTATTATGCGGCCGGAATATCAAATTCGGTTAAAATTGTCGGCTCAATGTCCGAGAGTATTCTGCTTAAAATAGATGAAGCTGTGTTGCGCGAACATATTAATCATGTTGTGGTATATTCTCACCGACGTGTCGGTAATACGTCAGTTGTTTTGGATAGCCGGCAGATTATGCCGTATGATAAGGATATGTGGAAAAATTTACGCGAAAAAAAATGGGATACAAATAATTTTCCAATGATTTCCAGTGATAAAAAAAGATTGTTTTCGGCATTGATAAAAGAAGGGTTGTTGATTGCTATGATTAGGCTTTTAAATTCTTCTTTGGCAGCCGAACATTATACACGAATGACAAATATGCAGGAAGCTGAGAAAAATATTGATGCAAACTTGGAACTTATGAACTTGGCTTATCAACAGCAAAGGCAAGAAAATATTACTGATGAATTGATAGATATTATTTCCGGCGCGGAAGCTATGGCATAAAAAAAACTCCGGATACTGTGAGTATCGGGAGTTTTGTGGTTTGTTACTTTTGCTTGCGTGGCGGCCTGTCAAAAGTGTGTTTCGGCAGGGCGGCGCTTGCTAATTTTTGTCTCTCTTTGGCAATTGCCTTTTGGGAGGCGGCACAAGTGCATTCCTCATCCGGAGCCAAAATACGCGTGCAATAGCTGCAATAAATGACACCATTTGCTGTAATAGTTAGTTCCATAAGCTAAAAATTTATGCGTTAAATAATTGTTTTACTGTATTGCATATAATAGAATAAAGTATATTTGTCAATAAAAAAAGACTGACGTTAGTCAGTCCGGTTTACTAATTTATTACAGCGGAGGAATATTAATTTGCGCGATGTATCCCGGTTTTATTTTAGTTGTGCTGTAATGCATATTACCGGTTTCTATGATGTAGCGTTCGCGCTGTGTCCACTTTGCTGCGGTTGTATAAAAATCGCGAGCGATAACTTCTTCGTTACGCGGGTTCATAATGTATAGAACACATCCCTGATGTGGCTCGGCAATACCGCAACGGCTGCGACCTGCCGGCACGTCTTGATTAAACACAATCCCATCTAAACCTCTTTTGGAAACGGATTGTGGCGTCGGAGAAAGTAAAAAACTGAAAATAGCGCCGATTAATACAGCTATGCCCAACAATAAAAGCACAGACTTATTTTTGAGTAAATCAGATAATGTTTCCTGACTTTGCGGCATCATATCTTCTTCCGTGATAAAGCGGATATTTTCCGTGTTACCACTGTTGGCAAAATATGTGTCGTCACCTGTGGCATAGTTGTTTTCAAGGTTGCCTGAGTTGTTGATTTTTGTTGGCGTGCCATAAGCAACGGGCGCGGAAACCGGTTTTTTCGGTCGTTTTATTTTGCGAATTTTGCGTGGTGCGTTTTTAAACTGATTGCCTTCCATTTTTTTTGCCTCTGCTGCTTAGATTTTGTTTTTAATTTTTTCATTTGTTTTCAATGTGCGAATAAGTCTCGGCACCATAAATATTATGGTTTCCGATTTCGGAGAGTTAATTCCGAATAGCTCGTTCGGTAAACCGATAATCAAGAAATTTTCTCCTAATTTATTCCGAATTTTGAAATTTGTAACCTGTCCATTGGTTTCTTCCAACGTAACATCCGTGAAAATTTCATTACCTTTTTCCAAAGAAGCCTTTGCTAAAATAGACATACCATAAGCATCTGCCTTAGGGCGGGTGCATTTTCCGATATCAAAACGCGCTAACCACAAATTCGGTACAACAAACTTACCTTCCGAAACAAGTTCTACACGAGCTTGAGTACCTAAAAATTGTTGAAGTTTTTCAACCGATATTTCATTTGTGGTTGTCAAAACACGACCTATAACGCCAGTTTGCGCCGTTGTGATAGTGCCAAAATCAAACGCAACCAATAACTCGCGCCATTTGATGTCGCTTTTTTGATCAAACGGATACAAACGGAAAATGTTAACATCATACGCAACAAGTGTCGGACTGTTTTCAAAGAAATTAATCAATTCAATCATCTTGTTTTTGGTTTCAACATCCGCATCAAAAGTTATGGAATAATCAGCCCAATTGGTTACAATATCCGTAATGCCTGCACCGCGAATCACATCTAATAACCCCAAAATAATTGGGCGGGAAGGCGGGGTATATAGTGTCATATTGGCACGGCGACTTAAAGTCAGAATTTTATCTTTGGCATTGTATGAATAATAAACTCCTGCCGAATCGGTAATCATTTTAATAACTTCGGAAAATTCGCCTTTTAAGTCTTCAGCCGAAATGCTGGTATAAGGACCATCCGAAGATGAAATCCGAATTTCAGCATCTTTAGTCAGTTTTGCTATGGCTTTTTCTGCCGGCATCATATCAAAAGTAAAGCCGGTAACTTCAAAACGGGGCAGAGGATCATTTTGACCGTTTCTTTCCAATTTGAAAGCTGACTTAATATAAGGTAAAGTCAGCACCATTTGTTGAGTATTCCAATTAACATTACAACGCAGAGGTGTTTCTAAATCCAACGCATTAGCGCCTTCAGTTGTGCGTATCATATGAGGGTCTTGCGGTTCTTTAAATTCAACGCTTGCGGTGTCAACTGTTGGCACGTTATCAAAGGCAATCACATCTTGTGCCTGTGCTTCTGCTGAGTTGTCTCCCTTGTAAATACACGCCGTTAAACCGAGAATTGCAGCAGAAAAGATGGTTAAATATTTAATTTTGGAAAATATCATCATTTGCTAGTTTCCTTATTTGTTTCCTTTGAGTTTTCTTTTTCGGAATTTTGCTCAGCCATAAGTTTGTTCATCAGTTCGTCAATATTCATACCGGCACCGACTGTCGGATCAACCGATTTATCAAAGTTGCTCATAGCCTCGTTTATTTTAGTA
This sequence comes from Alphaproteobacteria bacterium, assembly GCA_024408895.1. GTDB lineage: Bacteria > Pseudomonadota > Alphaproteobacteria > RF32 > CAG-239 > RUG410. The sequence continues at coordinate 7,897 of JAKSUO010000046.1, forward strand.
ATTTCGTTTGCATCGGGTTTTAACATTTCAGGAGTCTGATTGTTGGTTAATTCTTGTTGATGAATAGAAAGATTGCGTTTTAAGGCCTCAATACCACCGGCAATTTTTTTATTAACATAAGGATGCAATTCTGTATGCTCAATAATATAATTACCGGTATCGCATATTTCTTCCAAAACATCCAAAACATACGGATAAAATTTATATTCTTCAATGGCAATATTCCCCATACGAACACATCGGGCAGCAATGCGAGAAATTGTACGGTCATAATAATCAACCAGTACAATGTAATTATCCACATACCAAAGAGACTCTTTTGAAACTGTTGTGCTGTTTTGTTCTGCCATTTTATATCCTCTGTTTTCGCTATTTTAATCAAAGCCTGTTAATTTGTAAATAATTTTTTTAGCGATTTTCAGTGCATTTATTTATTTGTTTTTGCCGTCTGATTACCGTTTTCATCAACATATTCCCATTTGGTGTTATCAGCTTCTATCGGATTGCCGTTTTCATCAACATATTCCCATTCGGCGTTGTCATCTTCTATCGGATTACCGTTTTCATCAACATATTCCCACTCGGTGTTATCATCTTCTATCGGATTGCCGTTTTCATCAGCATATTCCCACTCGGCCTCGGAAGAAGAAGCGTCCGCATTTTCTTGATTTGTTGAAGTAAAACTTTTCCATAAATCATCATCTGCGGAAGTATTAAATGAAGAATCCTGACTTTCTAAAGAAACAGCCGATGTTTCAATATCATCCAGTGAAACAGGCTCTTTATCATTCAGAGCGTTTTTAATGAGTTGCATGGCATCGTCATATGAATGCAGAGCGTGAGGATTGTTGTTTTCTATAACTTCTTTGTTTTCTTTTTTCGGCTCCGGTTTCGGTGCAACAAAGGCTTCTTTTAGCGGTGCCGAAACAGTTTCTTTGTTTTCTTTTTTCGGCTCCGGTTTCGGTGCAACAAAGGCTTCTTTTAGC
>JAKSUO010000047.1 GCA_024408895.1 Alphaproteobacteria bacterium
ATATTCTTTCAATCTTCGGTCTTTCGGCGCACGATATTCACCTTTTTCAGTGCATCCGGGATAATCGCATTGATGCACTTGATTGTCATTTTGCGGTGCATAATATTTTTTTGTTCTCTTAATCATAACAATCTTTCACTTCAAATGTATGATAGTTTAATCCTGTTTATAAATCAAGGCAAGTCATTTGCAAAGAATTTTTCGCACTATATATTATACGGCAAGGAGAGAATATATGCCAGAATTACCGGAAGTGGAAACAATCAAACGCAGTGTCAGTAAAGTTTTATGCGGTGCGGAAATTATACATACCGATATTTTTCAACCGAAGTTGCGTCTTATGATTCCGCAAGATTTTACTTTTCAAATACAAAACGCTAAAATTACTGATTTTTCGCGAATCGCTAAATATATGCTGATGCACCTTAATAACGGCAAAACAATTATTTGGCATTTCGGCATGAGCGGGCATATAAAGATTGAAACCGAATCGCCGATAACACCCCAAAAACACGATCATTTGATTATGCAAACTTCAAAAGGAACACTTGTTTATAACGACCCACGGCGATTTGGCCTTATCACCATTTGCGAATCCGATAAATTAAAAACGCACAAGCTTTTTTGCAATTTGGGGCCTGATCCGTGGGATGAGAAGCTGACCGCCGATTATTTATTGCAAAAATTTGCCGGTAAAAAATCAGCAGTTAAAATTGCCTTGCTTGATCAAGAAATTATCTGCGGAATCGGCAACATCTACGCTTCGGAAATTTTATATTGTGCGAGAATCCGCCCCGAACGTCCGGCCGAATCCATTACAAAATCAGAAGCGAATCTGCTGATTAAACACACACGAATCATCTTAGAAAGTGCCATAAATGCCGGTGGTTCAACCATTCACGATTATAAAAAACCGGATGGCGACATTGGATATTTTCAACAAAAACATTGCGTTTATAATAAAACGGGGCAAAAATGTCCTCAGTGTCGTTGCCAAATCGCCCAAACGGGAGGCATAAAAAAAATCGTTTTGGGCGGGCGCTCTACGTTTTATTGCGCCACACTGCAAAAATAGGAGATGCTTTATGCGTAAAATTATTGCCTTGATATGCTTTTCTTTGCTGTTGACCATTAGACCGGTGCAAGCAACACAGTTTGTTGACGGTATGGATGATGTGCCTCTGCCGGAGGGAATGACGCAAATCACGCAAGACGACTTTTCATTCGGTAATGAAGAAACACGTTTACTGGAGGCCTATTTAACCGAAATACGCGGTGCAAAAAAAACAAAAATGCGTTTTTCAAAAATCGGTGAGTTTTATCAGGAATCGTTACCGCAACTTGGCTGGATATATCAAGGGAATCGGGGAAACGATTTATTGTTTTATCGTGACGGCGAAACTTTGGAGCTGGTAAGAGAATCCGTTTCACCGCTTATTGTGCGTATAACTGTTAAAACAAAACCATAAAAATATAAAATAAGTAAAAAATTAGTTGACTTTATACTTTTGACGTGTTTATAACATTCACCAGAATATTTTTTGTATTAACAGTTTAATAGGAAGAAAGAATATGGCCAATCATAAATCGGCAAAAACTAGAATAGTAAGAAATAATAAACGTGCTGTTATTAACGGTGCGCGCAAGAGCCGTGTAAGAACATTTGTTAAAGCCGTTGACGCATTAATTGCGGCAAAAGATAAAGAAGGCGCAGCAAATGCTTTCAAAACAGCTGAATGCGAAATGATGAAAGCTGCCCAAAAGAATATTAACAAAAAGAATACGGCTTCACGTACTGTTTCTCGTTTAGCACAAAAAATTAAAGCTCTATAATCTAAATTATAGACTTATTATAGACTTAAAAATTATATAAATGCAGATCAAATCTACAAGGTTTTGGTTTGCATTTTTTTGTTGTGAAATTCATATTCTACCGCGAATCTACGAAAATTTGTTGTCAAGAAATTTAATTTAAATGTTCTAAAATTGTTCTATTGATTTTTTGTTTTTTAATGTTAACAATTTATTTACATTTTCACAGGCGTGAAAAAACAAGCCTTTTTTGGGTTTGGAATTTAGGTGAAACAAACTATTATGTTTTTACTCTGCCGAAATTAAATAAAAAGAATTAAATGGTTGAGTTGAAAAGCGTAAATATCAGTTTGTTTTAAGTGGGGCAATTTAATAGAATATGGACGAGGAACATGGCTGAAGAAGCAATATATACAGATGAAGAATTATCCATTAATGAACAATGGGATGAAATTTGCAATCAGTTAAAAATGGAATTCGGTGCCACTGCATTTGATAGTTGGCTGAAACCATTAAGCGTCAGTTCGTTTGATAATGGCGTTATGAATATTTGCGCACCGACAACGTTTATGAAAAATTGGGTGATTGCTCATTATTCCGAACGAATCCACCGTATTTGGGAAAGAAAGAATCCGGATATTAAACAAGTAAAATTTGTGGTACAAAATATATCTGCCGGAACTTCTTTAAACAACGCACACATTGACAGTTCTTTGATTAAACGCGTACCGTCATCACCGACTCCGCAAAGTTTGTATAATATCAGCAACATTGCCAACAACAGAAGTGACAGCGAATCCTATTTCGGTTCTAAGCTGAACAATACATTTACTTTTGATAATTTCGTGGTCGGCAAAACCAATGAATTTGCTTATGCCGCCGCGCGCAAGGTTGCCGAATCCAGAAACATTCCGTTTAATCCGCTGTTTTTATATTCCGGTGTCGGTTTAGGTAAAACGCACTTAATGCACGCTATTGCGCAATATATTAAGCAAAATGATCCATCCCGCACTGTCGTTTATATTTCCGCAGAACAATTTTTGCTCAAGTTTGTGAACGCTTTGCGTTATAAAGACACAGACGCTTTCAAAGAACAGTTCCGCTCTGTTGATGTTTTAATGATTGATGATGTTCAATTTTTAGCTAATAAAACAAAAACACAAGATGAGTTTTTCTATACTTTCACATCATTAATTGAAAGCGGCAAACAAATTATCTTGTCGGCTGATAAATCTCCTAATGATTTAGATGGTATAGAATCGCGCTTAAAATCGCGTTTAAACAGCGGTTTGGTCGCTGATATTATGCCGACTGATTTTGATTTACGTTTGGGGATTTTACATAAAAAAGCCGAACAACTGGGTATTGAGTTGCCGGAAAACGTTGCTACTTTTCTGGCGCAAAAAATTACGGCCAGCACGCGTGAATTGGAAGGTTCTTTAAAACGAATCGCTGCACATTGCATGCTGCTTTCCGGTCATGAAATTACTCTTGATATGACACAAGATGTTTTAAAAGATATGTTGCACTCCATTGACCGTAAAACAACCATTGATGAAATTCAGAAAAAAGTTGCCGAATACTTCAATATTTCCGTTAAGGAAATGCAATCTTCGCGCCGCGCACGCAATGTAGCCCGTCCGCGCCAAATTGCCATGTATTTGGCAAAACAGCTGACATCACGTTCTTTACCGGAAATCGGGCGCAAATTTGACCGCGATCACACAACGGTAATGCACGCCGTCCGCAAGGTTGAAGAGCTTATTGTTGAAGATACATCCATGGCGGAAAGCGTTGATGCGTTACGCCATTTGTTAGAAAGCTAAAAAAGCTGTTGAAGACTCGTTTTTTTAGTTTCTTATTGTATTCAATTTTTGGTATTTTGGTAACAACAACAACTATATATGGTGGAAAAAAATGAAGTTTGCTATTGAAAAATCCATTTTGTTAAAAACATTGGGACACGTTCAGAACATTGTAGAAAGAAGAAACACTGTTCCGGTATTATCAAATGTCAAAATTGAGGCCGGTAATAACGGTATCAGTTTTAAGGCCACCGATATGGATACGGAAATCACCGAAATTGTTGATGCTAAAATCTTAGAGAATGGCGCAATCACAGCTCCGGCGCATATGATGTATGATATTGTCAGAAAATTATCGGACGGCGCAGATGTTGAACTGATTTATCCGGATGAAAAAGAACAACTCTCCATTGTTTCCGGACGTTCTAAATTCTCTTTGCCGACAATTGGCGTGGAAGATTTTCCGGTGATTTCTTCCGACAGCTTGCCGACAAGTTTCGCAATGAAATGTGAAGATTTGAAAGATGTAATTGATCGCACTCAATTTGCCGCTTCTACCGAAGAAACCAGATATTATTTGAACGGTTTATACATCCACACAAAAGATGAAGGTGAAACAAAAGTTCTGCGCATTGTCGCTACCGATGGTCACAGATTAGCTTGTGTGGAAACACCGTTGCCTAACGGTGCGGAAAAAATGCAAGGTGTTATTTTGCCGCGCAAAACAGTAGGTGAAATTCGTAAATTGTTGGACGATACCAATGTGCAAGATGTTCAAATTTCCCTGTCTGACAATAAAGTTCGCTTTTCATTGGAAGACATCACATTGGCTTCAAAATTAATTGACGGCACATATCCTGATTATGAACGTGTTATTCCGACCAACAATAATAAGATTCTGCAATTAAACGTTAAAGAATTGGCAACGGCTGTTGATCGTGTTTCGGTAGTTGCCGAAAGAACGCGCGCTATAAAAATGATTGCCAATAAAAATCATGTCATTTTAACAACTTCAAGTCCGGATTTGGGAAGCGCTATTGAGGAAATAGAAGCTGTATATGATAACGAATCGCTTGAAATAGGATATAATTTCAGATATCTGTTGGATATTCTGGCAGAAATTAAAGGCGAAACAGCGGAATTCAGTTTTAGCGACAGTTCGTCACCTTCAATTATTCATGATACGTCAGACTCCGGTGCTATTTATGTTTTGATGCCGATGAGAGTCTAAAATTGAACGACTTATCAGAAAAATTACAAACAATTACGCAGCAAAAGTCAGGCATTCAACGCCTGACTTTAACTGATTTCAGAAATTACAAAAACTTGCGCATTAATACCGATATTGCACCGATTATCATAACCGGCGAAAATGGTTCGGGGAAAACCAATATTTTGGAAGCTATATCATTTTTAACACCTGGACGAGGTTTGCGCAGTGCCAAATTGGCAGACATTAAACGAATCGGCAATTCGGACGAAGAAGAAAATATTTTGGCCGGCGAAGGTTGGAGCGTTGCCGCCGATATTTTAAAAAACGATGAAGAATTTACCATTGGTACGGCTTTACAAAAAATGGTGCGTGACAATTCGGAAACCGATTTTTTGCATGGATTTGACCGCAGAATCGTCAAAATAAATCAGCAAAAAATTGCTCAACAAGCAGAATTGGGAAAATATCTTTCCGCAATATGGATTACTCCACCAATGGACAGGATTTTTCAAGGCGGTCCTCAACCGCGTCGCAGTTTTTTGGATCGCTTGGTTTATGCTTTTGATATAGAACACGCAAAGCGCTGTGCCAGCTTTGAACACTTGTATCGTCAGTGGCTTCAGCTTTTGAAATCCGGCTGCCAAGACGCCAGATGGTTGCAATCAATAGAAGAAGATATGGCCACTTTCGGAGTAGCAATTGCGGCAGCTCGGCGCGAACAAATTGCCCGATTGAATACCTTTATTGCCCATGAACCCGATGATATTTTTCCTGATGTCCGATTGGAATTATCCGGCTTGATTGAACAAAAACTGGATACACAGTCAGCGCTCCAAACTGAAGATTTTTATGCAGATTATCTGCGTAAACAACGAGCAAATATTTTAAGCAACGACGGAACGGACGGGGTTAATCGCACAGATTTCAAAGTTTATTTTCAAAAGAAAAATATGCCGGCGGATTTATGTTCAACCGGCGAGCAAAAAGCATTGCTTGTCAGCATTCTTTTAGCGCAAACAAAATGCCACATTTTGGAAAAAGGTTTTGCGCCTGTGTTACTCCTTGATGAAATCACGACTCATCTTGATGAACAAAAACGAGACGCACTATTGCAAAAAATACAAAATTTACACTTGCAAGCGTGGATTACTTCAACAGAACCGCAAAATTTTGCATTACTCAAAAATTCGGCGCAGTTTTTGCAGCTCAGAAACGGCTGTATTTTATAGCAAGTTCTGCAATACATATTCTCTTGATTTTTTGCGAGTATTTTGTATAATTGTCGCATAACAAAATAATTTTTAAATTTTTATGCCTATGACACTAAAAACCATTTACCGATATCTGGAGAAATTTAGTAAATGTTCTACGGATATGATGTCGCGCAAACAAATTGAAAAAATGTACGACGTATTGCTTGATTTTTTGGTGGAGCATGATGATGAATTAGATGATGAAACCTGTGACATATTACAAGACATACTTGACGCTTGTGAGTATGAATTGGATAGACAGGACAAAAAATTAGAAAATCTCTCTGCTAAATTAATCAATGATCCGGCTTATGTGGAATATGTTCTATCGCGAATGAGTTTCAATGAACTATTGCAAGCCGAAAAAAAAGGACAACGAATGAAAAGTTCGTCACTGCGTAAACAATTTGCCAATAGACGTCAATTACCAAAATCGGCGGATCTCAATGGAAATTTCTGATAAAAAAAGAGGTGTTTATCAACACCTCTTTTTTTTTGCAGTAAATACGCTCTTAAAATTAGAATTCGTATCTTGCACCAAACATGATTTCATGATCACGGGCATCAACTTTAGCAACTTCTCTAAAGTCATCACCATAGCTAACAGCTTTACGAACGCGACCTAAGTCAGCATAACGATAACCTAAGTCCAAAGTCCAGTGAGAGTTGATATCATATGTGATACCACCCATAACTTGCCAAGCTAAATTATATGTAGATTTAGCAATTTCGCCAAAGTCAGCTTTCAAGTAAGAAACACCCAAACCGGCACCAACATACGGTGTCCACGGTGTGCATGTCAAATAATCAAAGTAAGCATTGGCCATGAAAGAGTGCTTGTAAAGTCTGAAGTGATCAAAGAGATAGTCTCCTTCTTCAACCCAGTTACGTTTAATGTCACGGGAGTTATTTAATTCAACTTCACCACGAACATAACCGGCACGAACACCGTATGCAACGTGAGTAGAACCAACCAATACCTTGTTTAATTTCATATGAAGAACTTCATCATAACCATTACCGCCAAATTTTGCTTTGACTTTGTTGAAATCATAAGACAACTTACCGGAAACGTATTGAGAAACACCGGCTTGCGCATTAGCGCTCAATAAGCAAGCCACACCGGCTAATAACAAAAATTTTTTCATAAGTTTTTTCCTTTATTACATGTTGAACAACAATATACTTTTGTATTGTAACACCGCTACTTTAGAACTAGATAAAGCATTAGTCAAGCATTTTTTATTTTAAATATACAGGCATATATTGACGTTTTATTAAGGTTTCTGTTTTATAAAATTCGCTTTTTTATTTGCAGCACAAAAAAACCTCTGATTTACGCCGTTTAAACGCTTATCAGAGGTTTTTAAGCAAATTGGAAACTATTTTTTCAAAATAGATTTACCGGCATAAACAGCCATATCGCCCAATTCTTCTTCAATACGAATCAACTGATTGTATTTTGCCATACGGTCGGTACGGGACATAGAACCAGTTTTAATTTGACCGCAATTAGTCGCAACGGCAATGTCAGCAATTGTTGTGTCTTCAGTTTCACCGGAGCGGTGTGACAAAACAGCCGTATAACCATGACGGTGAGCCATATCAACAGCCTTCATTGTTTCGGTTAATGTACCGATTTGATTAACTTTAATCAAAATGGAATTAGCAATACCTTTTTCAAAGCCCATTTGTAAACGTGCCGGATTGGTAACGAACAAATCATCACCAACGAGTTGGATACGGTTACCTAATTTATCAGTCAACAATTTCCAGCCTTCAAAATCATCTTCGGCCATACCGTCTTCAATTGAGAAAATCGGGAATTTATCGCACAAACCTTTGTAATATTCAACCATTTGAGCATTGGTATAAGATTTGCCCTCGCCTTCCATTTCATATTTGCCGTTCTTATAGAACTCAGATGAAGCGGCATCAATTGCCAAAACAACGTCGTCACCCGGCTTATAGCCTGCATCTTTAATAGCATTAACAATAAATGTTAAGGCTTCATCGGCAGATTTCAAATTCGGAGCAAAACCGCCTTCGTCACCAACGTTGGTGTTTTGACCGGCAGCTTTCAAATTCTTTTTCAGCACTTGGAAAATTTCCGCACCCATACGAATCGCTTCTTTAATAGAGTTTGCAGAAACCGGCATAATCATAAATTCTTGAATATCAATCGGATTATCCGCATGCTTACCGCCATTCAAAATATTCATCATCGGAACCGGCAAAGTGCGTGCCATTGTGCCGCCCAAATAGCGATATAACGGCAATTCAGCTTCTTCAGCTTGAGCTTTAGCCACCGCCAAAGATACTGACAATATAGCATTAGCACCGAGTTTGCCTTTATTTTCCGTGCCGTCTAATTCAATCATTTTGTTATCAATATCAATTTGATCTTCAGCATCATAACCGGCTAAAGCATCATAAATATCTTCGTTCACATTTTCAACGGCTTTCAAAACACCTTTGCCGCCGAAACGTGATTTATCACCGTCGCGCAATTCAACAGCTTCGTGCACACCGGTAGAAGCACCACTTGGAACGGCAGCACGGCCGAACGCGCCGGATTGCAAAACAACTTCGGCTTCAACAGTAGGTGTACCACGGGAATCTAAAATTTCTCTTGCATGAATATCAACAATAGCACTCATTTTCTTCCCCCATTCAATTATTTTCAGTGTTGGCTAGACCTCAGATAAACTCTGCCCATTGTCACGATAAATTCGCC
>JAKSUO010000048.1 GCA_024408895.1 Alphaproteobacteria bacterium
CAAATCCGCAGTTGGTTTAGGACTTATTCTTGGTGCTGGTATTGGTGATACGATTCGTGTTTCTCTTACAGGTGATCCAGTGGAAGAGATCAAATCGGCTAAGCTCATTTTAAAGACTTTAGGTCTTAGAAAGGGTGGAATAGAAGTTGTAAGCTGTCCTACATGTGGACGTACTAAGATTGATATGATTGGTCTTGCTAATCAGGTAGAGAACATGGTTGCGGGTATTCCGCTTGATATTAAGGTTGTGCTTACCGGTGATTTTGAGATTTATGAATTGCTTTGCGAACGTGATCCTGATTTTCGTGATTTCTTCAAGGTGGAAGCTGATTTCGGGATGATTATGGATCGCACCGATTATAACGAGTGCGAATATGCTAAATTAATCGGCTCTTTATCACAAAAAAAGGGCTTGCGTTCCCTTAACCGCCAGGCTGTGGCACGCGTTATTGAATATTCTGCACGTTTAGCCGGAAATGCCGGAAAATTAACAGCGCATATTTCTTCCATTGGTGATTTATTGCGCGAGGCAGATTACTGGGCGCGCAAATCCAATGCCAAACAAATCGGCAAGAATCATATTGAACAAGCCATTGAGGCACAAGTTTATCGTGCCGACCGAGTAAAAAAATCCATGTTGGAAGAAATACAAAAAGCCACAATTTTAATTGATGTCAAAGGTGAACGTGACGGACAAATCAATGGGTTGGCCGTTTATGATTTTTCAAATTATTCTTTCGGCAAGCCGTCGCGCATTACTGCTCAAGTGCGGTTGGGCAGCGGTGACTTTGTGGATATTGAACGTGAAATTGAACTAAGCGGTCCTATACATACTAAGGGTGTGCTTATTTTGAAATCGCTGATAGCCAATCGCTTTGCCAAACATTCACCATTGTCCTTATCGGCATCCATTGTGTTTGAGCAATCATACGGTGGCGTGGACGGCGACAGTGCTTCATCCACCGAGTATTATTGCCTCATCTCAGCTATAACCGGTCTGCCGATAAAGCAAAATTTCGGTGTTACCGGTTCAATCAACCAATTCGGAGAAATCCAGCCTATCGGCGGTGTGAACGAAAAAATTGAAGGCTTTTATGATGTTTGTGCGCATGACGGATTAACCGGTAAGCAAGGGGTTATTATTCCGCGCACCAATATTGATGATTTAATGTTGCGTTCCGATATTGTGCAAGCCGTTGAAGACGGTAAATTTACCATTTACGCCATTGACACGGTAGATGACGGCATTGAAATTCTGACCGGCAAAAAGGTCGGAAAGGCTGATGCAAAAGGCAACTATCCGAAAGGTTCGGTAAATTATCTGGTAAAGCAAAGCCTGCAGACATTTTACGAAGACTATCGCAAATATGCGTGTGAAACTTACGGAAAAATTTAGTCTGTTACTTTAAATTACGCAAAAAGGTCTTTAATTTTATCAAAAAAGCCCTTAATTTCCGGTTGTGCGCAGTCATCTTTACATTCGGCGCGAAAAGCTTCCATAAGCTCTTTTTGCTTAGCCGTTAATTTTGTCGGCACAATCACTTTAACGCTGACATACAAATCACCACGGCGTTCCGAATCGTATAAGTGCATTCCCTCACCTTTAATTTTAATTAAGGCATCATTTTGCGTACCGGCCGGAATTTCAACCGTTACTTTTTCACCGTCAATCCCCGGAATTTCAATTTCGCCACCTAAAATAGCACAGCTTACGGATATCGGCACCGCCGTATATAAATCATCTCCATTTCGTTCGTAGAGTTTATGCGGTTCAATCATAATTCCGACATACAAATCGCCGTTTTCGCCGCCGTGCATACCGGCCAATCCCTCTCCGGGAATCCGAATTCGCATATTGGTTTCAACACCCGGCTTAATTTTTATTTTCAGCTTTTTATTGATTTTTTTCTGTCCGCTTCCATGACATTCAGGACAAGCGTCTTTTACTTTTCGGCCGCTTCCGCCGCAATTCGGGCATGTTGTTTCAAAAACAAAGAAACCGCCTTGTTGCCGGCGTACTTTACCGCTGCCGTGGCACATAGGACATTCTTCCGGCATTTTGCCGTCTTTGGTACCATATCCGTGACAATTATCACACTTTTCCGTAGTTGGGAAAGTAATTTCTTCTTCCGAGCCGGTAAATGCCCGCTCAAGTGTAATGTTTAAATTATAGCGTAAATCACTGCCACGCTGTGCATACGAATTACGTCCTCCGTTACCGCCGCCCATAAACTCGGAAAAAATATCGTTGAAGATATCTGCGAATCCGCCACCGAAAGGATTTCCGCCCATACCTCCCGCGCCCATAACGCCTTCTTTGCCGTAATGGTCATACGCCGCACGTTTTTGGTCGTCTTTTAAAACTTCATACGCCTCATTAATTTTTTTAAATTTCTGCTCGGCTTCTTTATCACCCTGATTTCTATCCGGATGGTATTGCATCGCCATTTTGCGAAAAGCCTTTTTAATTTCATCTTGTGATGCGCTCGGGCTTACACCCAACAAGTCATAGTATTCCGTATCTGCCATAGTCTTTTAACTCTGTTTCATTTAACACAAGGTTATTTAGAGTTTTTATTTTTAAAAAGCAAGAGGCAAACGTCATAATACACGGAATTCCTTTTTTTGCCGTTTTTAATCTAAAATTTTGGTTAAGTCTATATTCCAAATATTTTCTTTATCCGGCATATTTTCAGCGATATTGTCGGCAGCCGCGATACCGCTTAAAACAACATGGTCAATATTGATATATTTATGCATACCGTTACGTCCGATCAAATATAAATTATCAAATTTATCGGTAAAATTTTTCAGTTCATCAAAACGATTATATGTTCCAAAATACGCAGGATATGCTTTTTCCAGCTTTTCGGAAGTAATATCCAAAACATCTTTTTCATCAATCAAACCGACTTTACAACCTTCGCGAATCGCCAAACGTTCAAATTCTTCATTCGGCATATTCCATATTTCGTCGTCATCACCGCAAAAATACTCAAGTCCTATCCACACGGTGTTGTCATTTTTTACCAAATACGGCGACCAGTTGTTATACATTTGCAGCCGGCCAACGTGAACATCGCTTTCTTGAATATATGTCCATGTATCAGGCAAAATACCGTTTACGGTTTTATATTTTGATTTATTTTTTATTTTCAGCTTATTTAACAGAATCGCAGCCGAGCGAAAATTGCGATACACCAATCCATTAGCAATTTTCATTATTTCCGGTGGCACATTTTTCAACATATTAAACAAATTTCGGACCGGTAACGATGAAATCACATAATCTGCTTCAACTGTTTGCAAACTGCCGTCAGCATGGCGAATTGTTACAGCGGTAATTTTATCGGCACTGTTTTGCATATCAACCACTTCGGCATTAAATAAAAATTTTCCGCCGTCTTTGCGAATCTGCTCAGCAACTTTATTCCACAGCTGTCCTGGGCCGAATTTAGGGTATAAAAACGAATCCTCCGGTTTGGATTTACGGATAAAAATATTTTTAATCAGCGTAATAATAATTTCCCAAAAATATATACCGCGAATCCGCTCTCGTCCCCAATCGGCAGATATTTGCCGACATTCTATTCCCCATAGTTTTTCGGTATAATCTTTGAAAAAGGTTTGGTATAATTCGCGTCCGAAAGTATTAGCCAAAAAGTCTTCAGCTGTTTTTTCCGGTTTGATTTTGCGCAACTTTGCCTTAACGTAAGAAAAGAAAATTTTTGTCATACGCCACAACCCCAATCCGGAAATCGTTGCAAAATTCAATGAAACCGGATAATCAAAAAACTTGCGTAAATAATAAATACGACAAAGTTTATAGCGCTTGAGCATCACATCATCTTTTTCTTCGGGATTATGCGAATCGGATAACGGCAACTTCAAATCACGATTGAGAATCCGGTCATCTTTTGAGGGTTGTGTTTGCAACGGTAAAAACTGCAACCACCATTTTTTAACACGATTAAATTTGGTAAAATAACGATGTCCGCCAATATCTATATAATTTCCTTTATAAGGCACCGAAACGCACATTCCGCCAATTCTGTCACTTTTTTCCACAATCACCGGCAAAATATTTGTTTTTTGCAACAGTTCATACGCCACGGTCAAACCGGCCGGTCCGGCTCCGATAATCAATGTTGTTTTGTTTTTTTGAGGCATATATTATCCTTTTGTTATTGATATATTCTCCGGTACATTACACTAATTTTCAATATTATTCCGATTATCCATTGCCGCTATTCCGATAAACATCAGAATCCTGATGGAAATACGCCAATGCTAAATCATATCATTATTGTAATTGCGACCGAAAAATATTGCAAATACTTTTTTATGCAAAAAAATACACTTTGACAAAAATAATTATTGCATTCTGCTAAAAAGAATGTTACTATTACAGTGATAGGTTATTAATTATGTTAAAATTATTTATTTATGCTGAATTTTAAAATTAAAAGCGCAATTAGCGCAACATTATTTGTAGTTTTGGGTATTGGTAGTATTCAAGCCCAGAGTTTTTTCCCCTTGAAGTCTCTGGACCAGCGAGGAAATGCTTTCTTCGCCGAAGGAGATACAGTAGAAATGAGTGTAAGTAACTTAGTTTACCAAGCACTCAAAAGGGAACAGATAACAGATTTTGTAATCTGCTATCAGCAAGGGTCCGTACCACAAAAGGATTTCCTTACTGTGGCCAGAAAGAGTGACCTTCACCGTGAGGTGAAGGAGGTAGAGAAGGTGGAAAAGGATCAGAATCAATACCTGATCTGTTTCACAGATTCGGGAAAAATCCGAACCTTAGATGCCGTCTATTTTGCCCTTCAACCTGGGCAAAAGTTGGAGATTACGGAAGTGACTGGCTTGACCCAAAACTTCTTAAGGCTGAGGACAGTATCCAGAAGCACCCCTGTCGGTGTGAAGGATATTGCTATGAGTGAACAGCCCCAACAACAGCAGGTTGTTCCTGATACTCAGGAACCACCACAGGCTGAAAGGCCTGCAGTAGCATGGGACAAAGAAGATGTACATGCCACTGCGGAAAACTTGCTAGCAGCATTTAGCAAGTTTAAGTAAAACATCATCCCCCCCGCGTTACGAATCCGTGACGGATTTGCGGGGGGATGATTATTTTTAAAAGCTTTTCTATCTCTTTTTATCATACTCCGGACAATTTAGTGTTATCATTCCGACGGACATCAGAACTACTTTAAACAATGCCAACGTTTAACCGTGCGGCCATTCTTCCGCACATGCAAAAAAACTCTTGCAATTGCAATAATTTTATGTATATTAGCGCTGTCCCTTGCCGAATGTATTGTCATTCGGCTATACATTAACCGGTCGGCGGCATATCAAAATACGGCAGCTGACCACTTGTTGAGTAATCCATAAGGAGATATTAAAAATATGGCTAACTATGAAAGCGTATTAATCGCTCGTCAAGACCTCGGCGTTTCGCAAGTTAATAGTCTCGTTTCCGATTTAAGCGATGTTATTAAAAAAGAAGGCGGCGAAGTCGTAAAAGTTGATAACTGGGGATTAAAAAACCTTGCTTATCGCATTAAGAAAAACCGCAAAGGTTATTATGTTTTGTTAAACATTACCGCTCCGGCAAAGGCTGTTTCGGAATATGAAAGACGCATCAGACTGAACGAAGATATTATTCGTTATATGACAGTTAAAGTTGATGAGTTCAATAATGAAATCGTATCTGATGAAGATATGGAACAAATTGAAGAAGCGTAAGGAGGAAGATAATGGATAAACAAACATTTTTCAAAAGAAAATCTTGCCCGTTCTCCGGTGAAAACGGCATAAAGATTGATTATAAGGATGTTAAATTACTTTCTCGCTATATTTCCGAGAAAGGTAAAATTATTCCTTCACGTATTACTTCGGTTTCAGCTAAAAAGCAAAGAGAACTGGCACGCGCCATTAAACGTGCTCGCTATATCGCTCTGTTGCCGTATGTTGCTATGTAGGAGGATGTGATGGAAGTTATTTTACTTGAACACGTTGAAAAATTAGGCAAAATGGGTGATAAAGTAACCGTTAAAACCGGTTATGCCCGCAACTATTTATTGCCACAGAAAAAAGCTTTGCGCGCAACCGAAGCCAATATGGCTTATTTTGAAGCACAAAAAACCGCTTTGGAAGCCCATAATAAAGAATTGTTTGAAACCGCTTCCAAATTGGCAGAATCCTTAAACGGATTTAACACCGTTTTGATTCGTCAAGCTGCCGAAACAGGTCAATTATACGGTTCCGTAACTATTCGTGACATTGCTGCCGCCATCAAAGATGCCGGCTATGATGTGGCTCGTCGTTACATTTATATGGAAAAACCAATTAAAGATTTGGGCATATACCAAATTAAATTGAACTTGCATCCGGAAGTTTCTCAAACTATTCTGGTTAATGTTGCCAGAACGGCTGAAGAAGCTAAAAAGCAAGCTAAAGCTTATAATCAGGAATAATTTTTCTTTGATAAAAGCACCCCGGGTTCATGCGACTTCGGGGTGTTTTTTTATTGACTGTTTACGCTAAACAATGTATTCTATTGACAATTAAATTTATTATTAATCTAAAATTCAGTTATTATGAAAACGTTTAAAGAGGATGGCAAACTCATTAGTACAGTCCACAAACTGTCATCGGAAATCGAGGTGGAAACAGTGTTTCACGGCTCAGAAAAGGCTGAGTGTTTGCATATCTATTTAGATGCGGATGCTCCCAACCCGGATGGTAGCCAACGACCACAGATTGTCATTGATTTTGCCGAAAACGGGCGCGATGTAAGAAGTATTACTTTTCCAAAGCGCAGCAAATACTATTGATTAGTTTTATCAATTATCATTAAAAAAAGGATATGTTTCACAACATATCCTTTTTTTTGTTGCTACATTCTATCAATAATACGGAACAACTCTGGATTCAGCGCCATTGATAAACATACATCTTTGACCGGCAGATAATAACGTATCTGTTCCTTGTGTCACGCTGAATGTTTGCCCGTTATCGGTTCTGACTATGTATTCATAACCATTTTGTTGCATCATGGAATCTTGCGCCAAATTGCCGATTAGCATACCGGCGGCAGCACCGCCAATTGCGCCAAGAGTATGAGAACTACTACCGTGCCCGATAGTTGAACCGGCAACACCACCGGCAATACCGCCAAGCAATGTTCCGGCAGAATTGTCATTACTGCTGACATTAACGGCACGCACAGACACAACAGTACAAGGAAAAGCGTTGCTTGCTTGTCTGACACCTGAATAACTGTAATCATTGCTACCGATACGCGGCGCGCACGCTGCCGCCATCAACATCGCAGGAATAACAAAGTATGCACATTTTTTCATTTCAATTCTCCTAGACTAAACTGATTATATAATTATCCATATAAAAATGATTGTCAAGACTAGACAATTAAAGTTAAGTGATATATAGTGCATGAGATTTAAAACATCATAACAGAGGGAAAAATGTTAAAAAGAACAAAAATTAAAGATTTATTGGCCTCAAAAAGCACTCTTGACGAGGTCTTGGTTAAAGGTTGGGTTAAAACAAAAAGAGATTCCAAAGATTTTTCATTCATTGAAGTTAATGACGGCTCTTGCTTAAAGAATATTCAAATTATTGCCAATAATTCCCTCAATAATTATGATGACATCAAAAAACTAACCACCGGTTCTTCGGTAGCGATAACCGGTGCGCTGATTGAATCGGCCGGCGGCAAGCAAAAATATGAGGTTAATGCCCAAAAGATTGAAATTTACGGTCTTGCTCCGGAAGATTATCCATTGCAAAAAAAAGGCATGAGTGATGAATTTTTGCGCACAATCGCCCATTTGCGCCCACGCACAAATAAATATGGTGCGGCTTTTCGGGTGCGTTCACGGTTATCGTATGCCATTCACCAGTTTTTCCAAAACCGCGGATTTATTTATGTGCATACTCCGCTGATTACCGGTTCGGACTGCGAGGGAGCCGGCGAAATGTTTAGAGTAACAACTTTGGATATGGAAAATCTGCCAAAGTTGCCAAACGGTAAAATTGATTATAGCAAAGACTTCTTCGGCAAAGAAGCTCATTTAACGGTTTCCGGACAGCTCAATGGTGAAATGTATGCTTGCGCTTTGGGTGATATTTATACATTCGGTCCGACATTCCGCGCCGAAAATTCCAACACGCAACGCCATGCCGCCGAATTTTGGATGATAGAACCGGAAATTGCGTTTGCCGACTTAAATGATGATATGGATTTAGCTGAAGATATGGTTCGCTATTGTGTCAAAGACATTATGGAAAATTGCAGCGAAGATTTGGATTTGTTTGAGCGCTTTATTGACCCTACATTAAAAGATACGTTAAATAATATTGTGAATAACGGTTTTGCACGCATTACTTATGCGGAAGCAATTGAAATTATGAAAAAATCAGGTCGCAAGTTTGAATATGAACCGGAATACGGCATAGATTTACAAACCGAACATGAACGCTTTTTGGCAGAAGAACACTTTAAGCGTCCGGTTATTGTGCGCGACTATCCGAAAGAAATTAAAGCTTTCTACATGCGTTTAAACGACGATGGTAAAACCGTTGCCGCAATGGCTGCTTTAGTTCCGAGAATCGGCGAGTTGATTGGTGGTTCTCAACGTGAAGATCGTTATGATGTCTTGCTAAAAAGAATTGCAGAATTAGGAATGGACGCACAAACGTATGCTTGGTATCTTGATTCGCGTAAATATGGAACAGTGCCGCATGCCGGTT
>JAKSUO010000049.1 GCA_024408895.1 Alphaproteobacteria bacterium
TTATATGGCTTCTTTGCGCGGATTGCCGAAATCTTCCGTGAAAACAGCTGCGCAAACAGCTAATATCAATGAAGTGATGAAGCAAAAAAATGAAACATTGTCTAAGGGCTATCAGCGGCGTGTCGGTTTTGCTCAAAGTATTTTGCATAACCCGCCGATATTGTTGTTGGATGAACCAATCGATGGCTTGGACCCAAATCAAAAAGACTATATGCGCCGTTTGATTAAAGATATGTCGCAAAATAAAACTATTGTGATTTCAACGCATTTGTTGGAAGAAGCGGAAAGCGTGTGTAACCGAATTATTGTGTTGGATAAAGGGTTTGTCAGAGCAGATGGCGATTTAAAACAAATATTAAAACAAACCGGTTGCAAAAACCTCTCGGAATCTTTCCGTGTTTTAACAAAGCAGGAGGCCTAAATGAGAAAAATGTTCACTGTTGCAAAATATGAGTTGATGCGTTTTTTTGTATCACCGGTTGCGTATGTTTTTTTGCTCAGTTTTTTGTTGTTAAACAGCTCGTTTGCCATTTATTTCGGCGATTTTTTTAACCGCGGTCAAGCCGATTTATTGCCAATGTTTGAATATCAACCTTGGCTTTACATTCTTTTTGTGCCGGCTATTTCCATGCGTTTATGGAGTGAAGAATTTCGCCATAAAACAATTGTGCAAATTGTCACAATGCCTGTATCTGTCGGTGCATTGGTTGTTGGAAAATTTCTTGCGGCTTGGTTGTTTTGCGGTATAGCTTTAGTTTTAACTTTTCCTTTTTGGATAACGGTAAATGTTCTCGGAACACCGGATAATCAGGTAATTTTACTCGGCTATGTTTCAAGTTTTGTTCTGGCCGGAAGTATGATTGCCGTATCCGAAGCAATTTCAGCCTTAACAAAAAATCAGGTTATTGCATTGGTATTGGCGGTTTTGGCAAATCTGTTTTTCTTTTGGAGCGGTATTGAATATATTTTATCATTCTGCCGACTTTTTTTGCCGGACAGCATAATAGACGTTGTGGCATCTTTTAGTTTTGTAACGCACTTTTCAACGTTGACTTACGGTTTGGTTGAGCTGCGGGATGCAATTTTCTTTGCTTCGTTGATTATATTCTTTTTATATACGGCGATATTGATTATCAACATCAAAACCGCCGGAAATTCAGGTTGGTTGAAATCTGCCGGCAAAGCTTACTCTTTCGCAATGTGGATATGCTTGTTTGTTGCCTTTTTCGGTGTCAATATTTTAGCCAACAATTTAACGCGTGCCGTTCGTTTTGACGCCACTGAGGAAAAAATATTTACCTTGAGTGAAAGCACATTGAAGGTTTTGCAAAATCTGCCGGAACCGGTGGTGGCAAAATTATATTTTTCGCCAATCTTGGAACAGCGAAATGCCAATATGCGCCAACAGTTTGATACTATCAGAATTTTATTGAAAAACTATCGTGATGCCTCGCACGGAATGTTTGATTTTAAAGTTTATTATCCTAAATTTTTAAGCAACGAAGAAGATATAGCCATAGCTGACGGTATCCAACCTATTCCGCTGATTGATTTAAATCAAAACGCTTTGTTCGGTATGACATTGGAAGATACTTTGCAAAACAAAGAAACTATACCGTTTTTTGCGCAAACGCAGCGAGGCTTGTTGGAACAGGATATTACTTCTAAAATTTATTACTTGTATCAGCAGAAAAAAACACTGGGCATTATTACGGATGTTCCGTTGTTCGGACAAAGCTCGTCCGATAGCAATATGCTTGGACAACCTTGGGAATTTATGAATATTTTACAGCAAAAATATAAAACAGAGTTTTTGAAAACTGCCGAAGATTTTGAAAAATACAAACCGGATGTTGTTATGTTGTTTTATCCGCAGTATTTATCTGATGATATTATATCGGGTATCAAAAAATATTCCCGTGCCGGCGGTAAATTTCTTGTTATGTTGGATTCTGCAAACGAAGCAAGTCGCCTAAGCACCATCACCGTTGATAAATTGCACGCCTCCGACTTGGGTATTTTGGAAACATTTTGGAAGATTCGTTTTTTTAAAGATTATGTCGTGGCTGATTTAAAAAACTCTATAACTGTTGATGCTACGATTGATTACAATACAAACCCGATTTTTTCGCAAGACGTTATTCAATTTAAAATAAAAAAAGATGATTTAAATCCGTCACATCCGATTACGCGCGGATTACACGAAATTATGTTGGCCTCGGCATCGGTTGTTGCGCCAGAAGAACATTCGTATAAAAGGGGAGATATAAAGTTCTATCCGTTAATGCGTGCCAGCAAGCTCTCGGAAATGATGCCTTCACAAGTTGTGATAGACGGTTTGAATCCGCAAAAAATATTGAGCTATTTTGAACCGGATAATCACCAAAAAATATTGGCCGCCGAAGTAATCGGAATGGAAAAAGAAAATCCGTTTGACTTAATTGTTGTGGGTGATTCCGATTTTCTGTATGACAATTTCTGGATTAATAAGCTCAGCTTGTTGGAAAGGGATTATATAGGCAGCCAGTTTGATAACGTAAACTTTTTGCTCAACGCGCTTGACTACTTAACAAACGATACAACCTTAATGGATTTGCGCGGTAAGCGATTCCGCTCGCGTGATTTTGAAGGAATTGATACGTTGCGACGGCTTAATTCTTTTAACTATAAAAAACAGGAACAATATATATTTGATCAAATAGATCAAGCCAAAGTTGCTTTGCAGAAAATATGGAATAAAAAGGATTTTGAAGAACGAGAGAACTTTTCAACTGATGAATTAACTTCAATTGCCCAGATAAGACAGCAACTGGATGATTATCGTCAGCAATTAAGCAATATTCGTTATCAAGCATATAAAGATATTGACCGTATTGCGACGAATATTAAATTTATAAACATTTGGTTGTTGCCACTGATTTTTGGCTTGTTGCTTCTTATATATTATGTTTCTAAAGCAATTAAACAAAAGAAGATATATCAACCTCTTAAGGCCGACAAGAAGTTATTGGGCTTATTTTTCTGCTGCGCCTCAATTTTAATTGCCGGGCTGGTTTCTGTGTATTTTGCAAACAGTAACGGTATAGATTCATACGAAAATAAAAAGTCTTTTCCGAAAGTTATTGAGCATATCAATGATATTTCACGCATTACTCTGAAAAGTCATGAAAAAACTCTTACTTTTGAAAAGAATAATGGTTTGTGGATATTAAAGGAAATGCCTGATTTGCCTGTTTTGCAAGAGCGTGTTCGTCGTTTTCTGACAATATTGGCGCAGGCTAAATTTTTCTTAAAAAAATCAGATAAAGCTGAAAATTTGGCTTTCTTTAACGTTTCGCCGATTGAAGATGAAAATTCAAAAGCAATTGAGGTTACACTGTCAAACGGCAATCAAATTATAGAACAATTTGAGCTCGGAGATACCAATATTGATATAGGCAGAGGCGCAAAAGCCGCTTATATCAGGTTCCCGACACAATTTCAAGTTTGGGAAATTGTGGCTGATTTTGTGGATATGGATATAGATTGGCGCAAGTGGACTTATTCAAATTTATGGGACTTAAAGTTTGGCAGAATTTACGCGCCAACCAAAGGTTCGCAAACGGAAGAATCTTTGCTTTATTTGATGAAAATGCTTTTGAATACACCGATTATCAAAGTTACAACTTTGAATGACACACCGCCGATTTTTATTTATAGATTGTATATTGAAGACGGAAATTATGTTGATTTGCGGTTTTATAATATCGGTGATGAAACTATGATAGCATATGATTTTGACGCAAATAACGGTAATGCTTATTTGAAATTATTTGCTAAATATCTAAATAATAAAGCAGTGGTTGTAGATAAAAACAAAATGGAGAAAATAATTAATGTCCTCAAATAATAATGATAATAAATTAAAAAAAACAGCAACAATTGCCAGTGTTGGCACAGCTGTTTTGCTTGTAATTGTCAAAGCCATAGCCGCATTTTTTACCGGCTCATTATCAGTTTTATCTTCAATGGCCGATAGCCTTGCAGATGTTTTTTCTTCTCTGATAAGTTATATTGCTGTGCATTATGCCGCTAAACCGCTTTCGGTAGAACATCGCTATGGCTACGGTAAAGCTGAGTCGGTAAGTGCGTTGTTGCAGGCTGCTTTTATTGTCGGTTCGGCGGGTTTTATTTTGTATGATGGCATTTATCGCTTTATTTATCCGCAAAAAGTTAATGACACGACTTTGGGTATCGGTGTGATGTTGTTTTGCTTGTTTTGCACGGTTTTGCTTGTTTTGTTTCAGCGTTATGTTATTCGCAAAACTAAATCACAAGCCATAGCGGCAGATAGTTTGCATTATGTCGTGGACATTTTATCAAATTTATCAGTTATCATATCCTTGCTTATTGTTAAATATGTGCACTGGGAGTGGTTTGATATTTTAACGGCCATAGCGATATCACTGTATTTGATATATAATGCTTGGAAATTGGCGCTTGACGCCTTGCAGGAAATAACCGATAAAGAACTTAATGCGGACATTAAAGAAAATATTATACGCTTAATGTGTTCGGTGGAGGGTGTTCTTGGATGCCATGATTTACGTTCTCGTGTCTCCGGTTCTCGGTGGTTTGTGGAAATCCATCTGGAATTTGACGGCAATAAAACTTTAACTGAAACTCATTCGCTGGCAGATTTAGCCGAGCATAAAGTTTTAGAAGTTTATCCGCAGATACAGCTGATAGTCCATCAAGATCCGCACGGACTTAAAGAAAATCGTATTGATAATACCATAGCAGATTGAGTTTTATGATTTTTTCTTTTTTATTTGCGGGAATTTCATAATAAACTCCGTACCGATTCCGACTTTACTGAGGACTTTGATTTCGCCGTTCATCTTGCCGACCAAGCTTTTAACAATTGCCAATCCCAAACCGGAACTTTTAATCTTATCTGTTGTTGAATAAAACGGTTCAAAAATATGTTTAAGTTTTTTAGCGTCTATTCCGGTTCCCGTATCTTTAACGGAAACAACGATATTCTTTGCTTTTTCGCCGGCTGTTATTGTTAATTTTCCGCCGTTTGGCATTGCTTTAACGGCATTTTGCAGCAAATTGAGAATAATCATTTTAAAATCAGCGTCATTTCCAAAAATTTTTATATTTTCATCAATTTGCATATTTGCGAAAATTCCACGGCGTTTTGTATCATAATCTACCATGTAGAGCATATCTTGCACAGCATCTGTGACATTGATTTCGCTAACTTCTTCTTCGGAGTATCGTGCCAGTTGCAACAATCTTTCTGGTGTTTTAACCGCTTCAATCAGTTGTTTATGAATTAATGAAAGATATTTTTTTTGATTTTCATAATCAATGTTGGAATTTTGATTATCTTCCAACATGCCCTCCAAAATCAGGCGAATTGCGCCCAAGTTGTTTTTCATTTCATGCGCAATAGAAGTTGAGAGAAAAGCCAAAGATGATACTTTTTGTTGATGTGAATATCTTACATCGTTGCTTAAATCATGCAAAACTTCCACAATGTAAAAATCATCAGAATTGATAGGCATTTTCGCTGCATTTAAATAAAAAGGTGTTGCGCCGATTTCATGAATTGTATGTAAAACATCATTTTTCTTTTGTTTCATAAATTTAATAGGGCAATTATATTTTCCTTCCGGACAACCGTCGCATGCGTTGTATCCGTATGCGGTATAGCATTTTTTGCCTACCGTTTCTTCAGAAACGTTGAGAGATTGATTGAATGCGCGATTAGTCATAATCACATTATAATTCTGATCTATAACACGGATTCCTTCCGGTATTCCATCAAGAAGATGTTGCAAAAATTTCTCGCGGCGAGATGTTTCGGTGATGTTGTTTTCTATGTTGTCCAACATTTGATTAAATGCCGAATACAGAATATCAAATTCATCTTTGTATATTTTTTTCAAATTAACGGGCAATCGGCTTGTATAAACACCCGACGACACCTGATTGCTGACATCAAAAATTGTGTTCACCGGCCGGATAACCCAAAAATCCAACAGAAACAGCAGCAGTAATATCAGCAGAATAATGATAAACAAACTGTATCCGATAACTTCTGCGCCTGTTCTAATGGCCTTTATATTGCTGTCGTAATTTTTTTTAAGCTCGTCATTTAATTTTTGCTCATTTGTTAATTCTTCTTGTTTGGAACTGAGCTCACGAGATATTGTGTATATATTGTAATCTTTTAGAGCGTCGGGATATTCTTGCCCTATTGTTGCCAGTTTGGTCTGTAATCTGATATTATCATTCAACAGTTTGACGACATATTCATTACGTATATAGGTTTGATTTTTATTATCGTTAATTTTTTGCGAATACAAATTGATGAAAATAATCAAAAACAACAATGCCGTCAAAATCAAGAATGCCAGCAAACTGTACAATATTTTTTTACTTAAGCTGAAATACATTTTACAATCTCCTTTATTCCACATCTTTTAATTGTGAAAAGTAGTCGGTATTTGCCAACTGAAAAAATGTGAACGTGTAGTCTATTAAACCGGCAACATTTTTCAAGTTACTGTCATTAATCATTGTGGCTGCCAATTGCGGGCCGTAAGGTGGTTTTTTTAAGGTGCGTGCCACTCGTCTGGATTCGCGGAAATAGTCATAATTAATGTGTGAGTTTAATTTTAATGCGCGCTGTCTGATGCAATCCTCCAGAGAATTAAATTCCCGATAACGATAATTTGCATTTGGATCATCTTGTGGTTTCAATCCTTCATCTTCATACCATATTTCGTCACGATACAGTGCATTTGCTTTTAACGCCAATCGTGACATTCCCCAATCGGTATAAATTGCGGCGGTGGATATCATTAAAGACGGAGGCACAACATCTGCTTTTACCAAAAGCTGCCGTAACAAAATTCGTGTTCGCGAATCATCTTTCATGCGTGTGAACACGTCATATTTTTTTGCCATTTCCTCCAGAAACGTTTGATCTTCCGCACTTATTTTTTTATCTTTGCCGAATGTAACGTTTATTTGTTCTATTTTGGCGCGTTCTTCCGCTATTTCTTCGTTAATTTTCAACACCAACGGCAACAATATTTTAATAAACATTTTTTGCTTGGCATTATTCTCCGGAACATCTGCCCAATCGGTGGGCAAGTGTGCAACAAATATCCGCGGATATTGCCCGCGCAAACGGTCAAATTCAAAAAATTTTTGCTGATTGAAAAGATGTTCCAGTTCGTCAGTTGTTGTTGCCTGCACATAAATTGCGCCGTCTTTTTTTTGCGCTGTCATTTCGGCATGAAGCGGCATAATCACGGCAAACAAAAGCACCAAAACGCAACGGCATAATTTCATTTATTCTTCCTTTAATCTGACATCCGTTATTTGCGGCATATAGCGGCGAATTGTTTTGATAATCACATTTTGCAATGTGTTCTGTGCATAAGGGCAACCGGCGCAATGTCCTGAAAATTCCAATGTTAAGATACCGTTTTGCAAAGACACTATATTTATATCACCGTTATCACGATTTAATGTCGGCCGAATAAGCGCATCAGCCAAAGCCTCAACTTTTTGCATATCTGTGACGTTGGAAACAAATTTTGGGGCTTTCCCTTGCGTTAAAAAATCGTCAATTTCGGCCAGCGTTAAAGCTCTAATATCATCAGCAACACCGTTTTCGTATTGTATGGACAATATGTTTCCGGCCAACAATACTCTCGTTACACCGTCAATATTTAAAAGATTGTGCAAAAAATCATCACCGTCTGCGTGTCCGCTTAACACTGTTGTTTCGTCATCCGCAATTACGGCATCCGGAAGATAAAAGTTTATTATTTTTTTGGACGCCAAGTTTTCAATTTTGATGTGCATTTTGTTCTCTCAAAAGTTGATTAATAACTGTTTCGGCGGAAGCCAAGGCACGCATCAGATAATAATTCTGTATCATTAAATGATTCGGTATCCATTGTCCGTCAATTTTTCCGTTTCTTATCATACAAGGGTCCAGCTCTGCCGCTCGTTTTAACGAGGCAATAAAATAGGTCCATTCCGGATAGGCGTCGGCGGCTAGAATCAAATCTTTATAATCGGCTCCGATAGCACGGCAAGTTTGCCACAAAGCAAAAGCATATCCTTTGCTGTGATAGAACAAATCATCGGCTTGTGTGTCTGTCCATTCTGCGGCGTGTTCTTGCAAAAAGTTTTCATTTTTTTGCGTAACTTTTTTTAGTTTTTCGCCAATATGGGTAATTATTTTTTCCAAGTCCTCAATTACCGGTGAAAAAACGCCATTATGCCTAAAATCTTGTAATTTTTTTGCCGCTTGACGATATTGTGAATTGGAAGACGGCGCTAATTTTAAGGTGCTTTTCCGTGTCATCAGCCATACATTCGGGGCGTAATTCAACAGTTTAACGGCTTCATTAATATCTTTTTTCTGTTGGTCGGTCAGATAGCTCATTTTTCGCATTATTGTTGCAACATCTTTTACTGCTCGGATAACACCGATTTGAAAGTTTGGCATATTATCCAAAATATAAGCCGGAAAAATCATCGGCAGAT
>JAKSUO010000005.1 GCA_024408895.1 Alphaproteobacteria bacterium
CGTTCTTAACAATATCATTAAATACTTTGTTAAGGACTTCCTTAAATTCATCTGCTTTTGATACATTTGTGTCCTTTGCAATAACACCGAAATACGGCTGAAGAATTCCATCATCAAAAGAAGGATATACATCCTTACCAATTTCGCTTTCGATCAGCGCTCTCTTAAGAGATGAACCTGGATTTGCAAGTACGTACTCAATCACCTTAAATGCAACAAGCTTATTTTTATCAGAACAGTCTCCGATACAATAATTCATCGAAAGGAAGGTATTTGCATCAGCATCTTCTCCCTCATTAAGGTTACAATTTTTAACAATACTTACAGGCTTATCAAAGGTTTTCTGAACATCAATTGTAGAATCAACCTCTCGATAATCGAATTTTGAGAGATATTCTCTGTCGATATAATCCAATTTTTCAGCCATATCCATAAGGCGTTGCGCTTTACGATAACCTTCAGGTTTTGCCATGCCGAAGTTGTATTTTATGCGTGATTCCAAATCATTACCTTTTTCTTGTCCGATAATCACTACCGGAATATTTTCAAATGTACCGATACCGCCGATAACCGCAGCATCATCTCCAAAACATCGGTCTCCGCAAAGCAGGGTAAAATTTTGAATCAAATTATTAACATAGTCCAAACAGTGCAGACGTTCCGGATGGCGGGCAATTTGCACTTTTTGCCACGGGGTTAAATGGTGATAAACCTGTTCCAAGTGCTTGTTTAAGTTTGTTTGCAAACGCTTGATTTCTTTATTGATATCCGAATCTTTGCTATCTGAAAGGGACTTGAGATGTTCTATTTTTTTTTCAAATTCCACAATTGTTTTTTCAAAATCAAGAATTACGGTTTCGTTGTCACTCATTTTTTTAATCCTTTTGTTAAGGTTATCAGCGGCAGTTTAACACATTTTTTTTAAATGTTTAGGTTTTTTTTATCGCTGTTAATGTTTGTTGATTTCTTGATAAAAAACTTTGAAAATTCAACTAAAGAGAATATAATGACACATATTTGATTATTAAAGGAATGTCCAATGTTTGTATTCACATTTTTTACGGCTGTCTTTACATCAGTATCGTGGTTAATATACGGTTTTTTGTTTGTTCGGTCTCACTTGACGGATAGTACACTGTTTGAACAAACTCCGCAGGATGTTTTGGTGCTGTTGGCGGTTGTGTTCTTGCCGATATTTGTTATATGGGGCATTTTCGGATATGTTAATCAGTTTTTGAATAACCGCAGTATGAACAGTAAACAGAGCGAACTGTTGCGGCAATTGCAAAAAAATCAGGATTATACCGATTTGGTGGTGCGGGTGATGCTGGATGCCGAACACGAAATTAAAGACGGGTTCGTTTTGAATAAGTTTGATGTTTTTATTAACGATATGAATGAGGCTTTAGGCGAAATTATTCAACGGTGCAATATCGCATCTTCGGCACAGTTGGAACAACTTTGGCAACGTGTGCGCCGTGGCGAAAAATGGGCGTTGGGTAAGGCTATTTTGGAAGCGGCAAAAAGTCAAAATACTTTTGATGCGTGGGCGCGGGAAAAAGTTGGTAGAGATAAGGTTTTTCGCGGCTCATTGTTGGAGTTTTGTTCGCGTTATCAAAATTTATTGCAACTTTTGGAAAAACATGACCGTGATCGCATTTTCTTGCGTATGATTGAAACCGGAGTGTTTGGCAAGGTTTATTCTATTATTGCCCCGCTGAGTGAGGGGTTGGGCGAAATTCGCGCTGATGTGCGGACGCGCATTGCCTCCGAATCAGAAACAAATTATGACTATGCTTCGGTTTTGCATGTGGCATCTCTTGAAGAACCAAGCATAGATGAAACAATTGCAAACGTGGATAAAGATGAAAATGAGGAAGAAAATGATGTGTATGATAAGTTCAAACCATCGTTGCTTTCACGTTTCAATCCTTTCCACAGAAAGCAAGATGACAGCAATGAAGAAACCGAGGAGGATCCGTTCTTTCAAGCATTGCAAAACAGTTTTGATAATAAGCGAGATGTTGTTAAAGAACCTTCTTTTTCGCAACATTCGTTAAATGATGAAAAAGAAGAACCTTCTTTGAAAATTGAGGATAATGAGAAAAGCTTTACGGTTGGAACAACTTTTAATAATGTTGACAGCACATTGGCCAGTTTACGTGAAAATGTTGCGGAAGAACCGCATATAAGTTTAGTTGGTAACGAATCCAATGAATTTACGAGTAAAAAAGTTGAAGCAACTCAAGAAGATGATGAAGATTTAGTTTATCCGTTCGGTGGTTGGACAGATGAAAATAAATATAATCCGTAGTTTTATTTTCTCGGCATTTTTCAGTATAGTGCAGTTATCGGCGGCATATGCCGTTGTTACGGACAAAATTGCTCTTTACGGTGAATCAAAATATCCGAGTTCTTTTCGTTCTTTTTCTTATGTGAATGAAAACGCGCCGCAGGGCGGAAAGATTGTTTTGCCGGCTTATGGAACGTTTGATAATTTTAATCCCTACATTTTTAAGGGAGTGTCGGCGTCGTTTGTCACATCTTTGGTTTCCGAGACTTTAGGAGTATCTCCGATAGATGATCCGTTTACGGTATATCCGCTGCTTGCGGAAAAGTTTGATTTGCCGGCAGATAAATCGTATATCGGATTTATTTTAAATAAAAACGCTCGTTTCTCCGACGGAACGCCGGTAACGGCAGACGATGTTGTTTTCAGTTTTAACGCGATTGTGGAAAAAGGCGCGCCGATTTATCGGGTGTATTATGCTGATGTTGATAGGATTGAAAAAATAAGCAAAAGAGAAGTGCGCTTTTATTTTAAGCCGAATACAAACAATAAAGAACTTCCGGTCATATTGTCGCAATTTAGTATTTTCTCGGCAAAGGATTTCAGCACGCGAGAATTTGATAAACCGACTTTGCAAGTCCCGTTGGGCAGCGGTCCTTATATTGTGAAGGATTTTCAAGTTAATAAATTTGTGGAATTGCAAAAAAATCCAAATTATTGGGGTAAAAATTTGCCGTCACAGCGCGGGTTTTATAATTTTGAAACCATACGCTATGATTATTATCAGGACACAACGGTTACTTTGCAGGCTTTGTTTTCCAAAGATATTGATGTGCGCGAGGAGTATATCGCCAAAATTTGGATGACAGGTTATGATAATGAATTAGTGAAATCCGGCAAAATAAAAAAAGAAAATATAGAACATAACAATCCGGCAATTTTGCAAAATTTTGCGTATAATGTGCGGCGAGATAAATTTAAGGACAGAAAAGTTCGTAAGGCGATTGATTTGGCTTTTAATTTTGAGTGGGCAAATGAAAAGTTGTTTTATAATATATATAAGCGGTTGTTCAGTTATTTTACCAACACGGGTATGGAAGCAATCGGTTTGCCGGAAGGAAAAGAATTGAAAATTCTTGAAAAGTATCGTGATAAATTACCGCCGGAGGTGTTTACCGAAGAATATCATCCGACAACGAATCCGGATATTTATGATTCCCGTGAAAATTTGAAAAAGGCGGTGGAACTGTTAAACGAAGCCGGGTATGACTTTGTTGAAGGTAAAATGACAAACTTAAAAACCGGAGAACCTTTGGAATTTGAGATTTTAAGCAATTCCGCCAACGGTGCGACCTTTACCAAAGTGATGTTGCCGTTTATTGAGAATCTGCGTAAAATCGGGATAAAGGCCGTTTTCCGAAATTTGGAAGTCAATATTTTTAAAAACAGGCTTGATGAATTTGATTTTGATATGGCAATCGTATCGTATAGGGTATCACAAATGCCGGGTAATGAGCAACGTGATTATTGGGGAAGCGAATCGGCAGACATTAAAGGTAGTAATAACATTATAGGTATCAAAAATTCAGTGGTGGATGAGTTAATTCAAGGGCTTGTTTCGGCGCAAGAAAAGGAAGATTATGTGGCGTATGTTAAGGCATTGGACAGAGTGCTTTTGCATGAAAATTATATAATTTTTCAGTGGTATTCGCCTTTTTCACGCGTGGCATATTGGGATAAATTCGGCCAACCGCAGACAGATGTCAAAATAGGATTTCAGCCTTATACATGGTGGATGAAGGAGTAAAAATGCGACAATATATTCTTAAAAGACTTTTACTCATACCGTTGACTTTATTGGGGATTATTACAATTAATTTTGCCATTATTCAGTTGGCACCGGGCGGACCGGTTGATTATATTCTGGCACAATATCGCGGTATGAATACCGATGCTAAATCGCAGTTTACTTCAACAGCTGAAGTTAAATCGCAAACAGCTGGCGAGACATCTTCAAAATACACAGGTTCACAAGGCGTGCCGGCGGATTTGGTTGAGGCATTGGAAAAACAATTCGGTTTTGATAAGCCGTGGTATTATCGTTATGGTAAAATGCTCAAAGATTATTTGTGCTTTGATTTCGGCACAAGTTATTATCGCGACAAAACGATTTTGGAATTGATTAAAGAACGGTTGCCCGTATCAATTTCTTTAGGGTTATGGTCAACGCTGATTATTTATTTAATAGCTATTCCGCTCGGTATCAGAAAAGCCCAAAAAGAAGGGTCGCATTTTGATGTAATCACATCGTTTGTGGTGGTTGTCGGTTCGGCGTTACCGGTTTTTCTGTTGGCGGTATTTTTTATCGTGTTTTTGGCCGGTGGCGTTTATTTTCAATGGTTTCCGCTACGCGGGTTGGTGTCGGATAATTGGGATTCATTAAGCCGTTGGGCGCAGATAAAAGATTATTTTTGGCATATCACATTGCCGGTTATTACTATGGTTATCGGTGGTTTTGCGAGCTTAACGATGCTAACGAAAAATTCGTTTTTAGATGAAATAAATAAACAATATGTTTTGACGGCGCGTGCCAAAGGTGTTCCAGAAAATAAAATTTTATACGGGCATATTTTTCGTAATGCCATGCTGATTATTATTGCCGGTTTCCCTTCACTTTTAATCAAGATGTTGTTTACGGGTTCATTATTAATAGAAGTTATTTTTTCGCTTAACGGTATCGGATTGTTGGGTTATGAGGCAATT
Source organism: Alphaproteobacteria bacterium (assembly GCA_024408895.1). Taxonomy (GTDB): domain Bacteria; phylum Pseudomonadota; class Alphaproteobacteria; order RF32; family CAG-239; genus RUG410. Next base: position 5,054 of record JAKSUO010000005.1, read on the forward strand.
ACAACGCGTGATTATCCGGTTGTTTTCGGAACATTATATATTTTTAGCCTGCTCGGATTAATTCTTAAACTTATCAGTGATTTAACCTATTGTTTGGTTGATCCGCGTATCAATTTTGAGAAGGCTTAAATATAATTGCCTTTATGGCAAAATTGTGTTATGAAACAAAAAAAGCTAATGAAAGGTTGTTTCAATGCTGCAAAGAAGAATTTTTATTGTAATATTATCTGTTTTTTTTAGTGTCGCGAATGTTTGTTACGCCGTTCCTTTAAGCAAGGCTGAGGATTTGACATTTCAAACTCAAAATGATGAGGAATTTGTAACCGATAAAGAGGGAAAACCTTTTGCGGGTGCTGTTGTGTTGACTGATGAAAACGGCAGAGATATAACATATTTTTATAAGGCCGGACGTAAAAACGGTGTGGCGGTTGCTTATTATGAAAATGAAAAACCGGCAGTGGAAATTACCTATGCTCAAGGCAAAAAAAACGGCGTGGAAGTCGGCTTTTCTCCGGATGGAAAGCCTCAATACAAAAAAACATATAAAAACGATGTCTTGAATGGCGAAGAAATAATGTTTTATGAGAGCGGAAATCAGCAAACGCGTTCCGTGTATCAAGACGGTAAACTGAACGGAGAGGTTATATATTTTGATGAAAACGGCAATCAAACTAAAATTGAAACATATGTGAACGGTGAAAAAAACGGACCGGAGCGGTTTATTGAAAATAAAATGTTGCGTAAAGAATATAATTATGTTCACGGCGAACTTGACGGTGTTACCAAGTTGTATAATGAAAAGTATTTGACTGATGAAATAAATTATAAAAAAGGCAAAAAAGAAGGTATTCATACCTCGTATAAAGAAGACGGCAGTAAAATTCAAATACCTTATATTGAAGATGAAAAATCGGGTGAAGCCGTTGCGTATTATCCCGATGGAAAAATTGCCAATAAAGTTCGTTTTTTTAATAATCAGCGTAACGGGCTGTCCGAAAAATTTTATCCGAACGGAAATTTAAGCTCTGCGGAAAATTATAAAGATGATTTAAAAGACGGTATCGGCCGTTATTTTAATGATAAAGGGGAACTTACTTCCGTCAGCTATAATGAAAAAGGAACTGAGCTGACAAAGGTTGAAATAGAAAATAATACCGATTTGAAAAATATTTATGAAGCCTATAAAAAAGGACAATTGGCGCGTTTTAGCAATAAACGTAATTTTTGGTACTTAATTTTATGGCTCGGCTTGAATACGGGAAAGCAAGATATATTAGCAGAGCTGGAAAAAGAAATGGCAATGTTCGCGGTTAGTTTGAGCGATGAACGTGTATATAAACGTTATGCGCCGGCCAGATATGAAGCGTATGTTAAAAATCTTTATTTTGGTTTAACACCACTCAGTTATGCTGTTAATATAAACAGTCCGCAAGATGTTTTACATAAATTATCCGCTCAGGTTAATGAAAAAAATGCCAAAGGAACAACTGCTTTGCAAGAAGTTGTCCGTTTGGGAAATGCTGACGCTGTTAAATATATCTTGTTGCATAATGCTGATATGAATCAGGAAAATGGCGAAAATGCAAAAATTTTATTGTACGCTCTTGAAAATAATGCGCCGAATGCGGTTGTGCAAGAGTTGTTGAAAGCAGGCGCTTCGGCAAACGTGTCGGATGAAAAAGGGAACACACCTCTGTTCTGGGCAATTAAAAATAACAATAAAGAGTTGATTGACTTGCTGATTAAAAATAAGCAAGGGTTATCGGTACTTAATAGCAAAGGGCAGAATATTTTAATGTCCGCTTATGAAAACAATGCGCCGGTTGAAATCACGGAACAGCTGTTACAGGCCGGTGTTGATGTTAATCATAAAGATAATGAAGGGCAGGTTCTTCTGGTTGATGTTTTGAAAAAACAAGATTATGAAACAGCAAAAATTTTGTTGGAAAATGGGGCAGATGTGTTATTGGCAAATAATGAAAAAACATCAGCCGTATCTTATGCTATGGCAGAAACTTTGCCGCCGGATATTGAAAAACTTATTTTTGCGCAAGACATAGATGCCAATAAAATTATGCCGCCGTATGATAAATCTTTGTGGCGAGTTTTGGTTGAAAATAAACGCTATGATTTGTTGAAAAATATATGGAAAAAGAATCCTGACGCGCTATTTGCGCAAGATGCCGAAAAACAACAACCTTTATACGCTGTTTGGGATTTGCCGGAAAATGAACAGATTAAAGAAATCGTGCTGTCGTGTATGGGAAAAGCGGATGACGAACTGTTATGGAATGCGATAAAAAGGAAAGATATTGAATTAATGCAGGCGGCGGTGGCACACGGCGCAGATATTAATGCGGTTAAAGAAGGAGAAAATCTGCTGACATATATTGTTAAAAATAACGAAGATTCAGCATTTTTAGAAGTTTTGGCTGCTCAGACATTAAACGTTGATGCCCAAAATGCTGACGGTCAAACCGCCTTGGATTTGGCCGTGTTGAATAATAATGTGGCAGCTGCGGAATTTTTGCTTAAAAACGGTGCAGACGTAAATCGTCGGGTGAACAATGAGGGATATTTGCTGATGCTGAAGAATAATCAATCGGAGATGACTTTATTGTTACTTAAATATAAACCGGATTTTTCGGCTGATTCAACAAAAGAACAATCGTTGTTAATGAAGGCTGCGGCGCGGCTGAATGTTGAGTTGGTTAATGCTCTTATAAAAGAAAATTTTGATGTAAATGCCCGCGATAAAAATGGAAATACGGCATTATTATATTTGGCCGATGCGTTGCATTTTTATCCGAATATGACACCGGCGATGTTGGGTGAGGCATATAAAAACATTGTTACGTTGTTGGTTGATAATGGAGCCGATATTAATGCGCAAGATAATATCGGCAACACCTTGCTGATGAAAGTTGCTAAAATGAAAACACCGGCATATTCAACCATATCACGCGTGATGCAAGAACTTGGTGCCAATCCGAATATGCGCGACCAATACGGCAAAACGGCCGCTGATTATGCCGGTAAATAAGAAAATTTAGTTCTCTATGGCATAAATGTCTTTAATGTGCCATTCATTAACCGTATCATCTGCCGGTTTCAAAACATAGATGATTGTGCCTTGACATAAACCAAACCACCGACCGTTGCAAGCGCTGTCTGTATGGATTTCAATGGTGTTATTCGGCAAAACTTTTTTATTGATAAATTTATAGCTGATTTCTGTCGGACGTTCAATACTCGGATCTGTCATGAATATAAATCTCGGCAAATCAAGTGCCGCGCAGAATGGTAAATCTGTTTTTATGGTACATTTTACCGCTTTTTCAACGGCGCAGAAAACTTCATCGGTTTCTTCGCAAGCTTCCGGCAATTTTTCAATATTAAACGTAAAAGTCGTGTCCGGTAACTTTTCTTCTTTTTGTACGATTTCTTGGGTATCTTCAGTTACAACTTTTGTATTTTCTGTTTTTCTCAGTAAAGTAAAACTGAATGATAATAATGCGAGCATACATAAAACAACAATAACTTTTCTCATCATGGTTTTCTCCTAATTAAAGTGGTATTCCACACCGGCGGTATATTCCGTGCCGTGTTTGTAAGCGGAAACGCGGTCATATTTTACATAACGTGCCATTATGCGCATTTGCCAATTCGGTGTAAAATTGTATTTTACGCCACCACCGAAGCGATAGCCGTAACCGTGTTCGTTGTAGTGTTTGTGTGGATAGTTTTTTATTTTGAAAATATATTCGCCAATGCCGGCGGTGGCAATCAAGGATATTTTCTTAGCGCACCCCAAAGGTAAATATGCCGCCACATCTAAACCGTAAGAACGAAAAGATTGTTTGCTTTTACTGTTTTTATGGCTGCGCTTATGTTTATCGCTTTGGTTGAAAAACAATTCCGTGCCGAAGTATTGACCATATTCCGAACCGACACGGACACCGCCCACATTGAATGATGGCGAAAAACTTTCGGCATTATTATCTGCGTATGTGTAGTCCAAGCCGATATACGGCACATATTTGTAATTGTCGGCAAACACTGTGTTAGTGTGTGTCATAAATAGTGCTGCTGTTAAAAAAATGGTAATCTTTTTCATTTAATATCCTTTGTTAAGTTAATGTTATTATAGTTTAAATATTACAAAAATAAAGCATGTTATAAAAAATATTGTATATACCATGGTGAATAAAAATAACGAAAAAGGTCGCTCCATGATTGAAGTTATGGGGTATATGGGAGTGGTGATTGCGGTTGTGGCCGGTGTCGGACACTTAGTAGCCAATGCTTTTGACAGTTATAAATACAGCAAAGCCTATATCCAGTTAACAGACTTGGCCGGCGGTATTGTCAAAGCTGCTTCCGTAGATGCCGATTATAAAGAAGTTATTGCAATGGTTAATGGGACACATAGTGAGGAATTTAAAAATAGGGAAGGGCAGAAAATTGTTCCAGCTTCATTCGTGCGTAGGGATAACGGATTTATAAATGCTTTCGGTGGTAAGGTAACAGTTTCTCTGCCTCCGGAAACAGGTGTTATCTTGGATGAAGGTGTTACACGAGATGACGGAACTGTGGTGCATTCGGATAAGTTTGCCATTGCTTTTGAAGGATTATCTCGTAAGCAGTGTATTGAAATGGCCTTGAAAGATTGGGAAAATAATCATAATATTGATCTATACGCTATCATTATCAATACGAATAAATATTGGTATTGGCCGGTCTATACTCTGGGGACTGATGATGACAATACGCTTCCGGTAAAACGTTCTGCCGTAACGGGAACAAGTAATGATGATATGGGACAGTGTGATCGGGAAAACGATAATGTGATTATGTGGATATTTAATTAACTTTGTGTTATTAATTTGTAATATCTCTTGAAGTTAAGGCATTTTGTTGTTAAGTTTTGTAAAAATATAATTTTATAAGGAGAGGAAAGATGACCGGTTCAATTGTGTTACCACCAGATTATAAGCCATCTGCTGACGAAGAATATATGAATGAAATGCAATTAGAATATTTTCGCCAGAAATTGGAAACATGGAAAAAATCTTTGGTGTTGCAATCTGCTGATACGTTAGACGATCTGCGTCAGGGCGGTTTAAATCAACCGGATGAAATTGATCGTGCGTCTTTGGAAACAGATAAGTCTTTAGATTTACGCACAAAAGACAGAATTCGTAAGCTGATTACAAAAATTGACGAAGCTTTGGATAGAATAGAAGACGGTACATACGGCTATTGCGAAGAAACCGGAGAACCAATCGGTATTGAACGTTTGGAAGCACGTCCGGTTGCCACTCTGTCCATTGAAGCGCAAGAGCGTCATGAACGTATGGAAAAAACTTTTGATGATGAAAATTCATAAATAAGTAAAATTTTATGGAAAAGAAAGATTTTATTTTGGCATCGGGATCGCCACAACGTATTGCACTGTTGCGGCAAATTGCTTATGAACCGAAAGAAATTTTTCCGGCGGATATATGCGAAGATTGTCTGCCGTTTGAAAAACCGTTGCCGTATGTGCGTCGTATGGCGCTTGAAAAAGCCAAATGTGTTGCCGGTATAAAGCAAAAAGAAAATATTTTGGCTTGCGATACTATTGTTGTTGTCGGGCAGAGAATATTGCATAAATCAAAAGATGCCGATGAACAACGTGAACATATGAAATTGTTGTCAGGGCGCACGCATCGGGTTGTTAGTTCTGTTTGTGTTATTGATAAAACAGGGAAAGTTTCGCAACGCACCGTTTCAACCAAAATATCTATGAAACAATTAACTAAGCAGGAAATAGAAGATTATTTGGCTTGCGGAGAGTGGGTTGGCGTGTGTGGATATAAAATTGAAGGCAGACTTGCTGCCTATGTGACAAAAATGGTCGGATCTTATTCCGGTGTTGTCGGATTGCCACTGAATGAAACAATGAATTTATTAAAAGGAGTCGGGGTAAAATGAGAGCGGAAAAAATTGTTTATGACAGAAATGAAGATACTTTCGGTATTGCGGTATTTGATGCCGATGGATTGATGGAAATTGATATTTATAACGAACATCGTGCTTTGGAAGGAAATATTTATCTGGGGCGTATTGTTAAAAAAATTAATTTGGCAAATGATAAAACAGGCTTTATGGTGAATATAGGCGATGGTCACGAAGCATTTTTAAACTCTTATGAACCATCTCTTAAAGAGGCCAATATGAGCGAAGGTCAAAGCGTGGTTGTTCAAGTCAGTCAGGAAAAACGGGCCGAAAAAGGCGCAAAACTTGTGCGCAATATTCAACTTGTCGGTACTTATTTAGTCTATTGTCCGTTTAAATTTTCGGTAGATTTTTCGCGTAAAATAGAAGACGTTGAAAAAGCTGAAAAATATGCCGGATTTGTGCAAGATCATTCCACCAATCAAGAAGGATGGGTGCTGCGCACAATGGCCGTAGAAGCAACGGAAAATCAGCTGCTGGAAGAAATGACGGTATTGCGTGAAGCGTATGAAAATATTCGCCATAAGGCTCGTATTGAGCAAGCACCGGCTTTGTTGTATGCTAAGGAAAATCCTCTTTTTGAATATATCCGCCGTTATCGTGATTCTTTGAAGGAAGTTGTTATAGATACCCCGAAGTTGCAAGAAGAAGTTAATGCCGTATTTGACGGAAAAATAACGTTGTGTCGTGAGGGGTTTGAAGAATATGGTGTGGATGATGCTATTGTGGAGGCATTAAATCGTACAGTTAAATTGAAGCACGGCGGTAGTTTGCAAATTGAAGAAACACACGCGTGTGTTGCTATTGATGTAGATAGCGGCAATGTTCATAATGTTGGGGATATTGATGCCTTAAATGTAGAGGCAGCCAAAGAAATTGTCCGTCAGGTTCGGTTGCGCAATCTGTCGGGTAAAATCATTGTTGATTTTGCCGGTTCTTCAGAATATCGCTTTATGAAAAACATTATAGATTGTTTGGAAGAAGAATTTGCTGATGATGCTTGTCATAGCAGGGTTTTGGGATTGAGCCGTGCCGGTAATATTGAAATTTTACGTCAACGTCGCCGTCCTTCGTTGCGTGATTTATATACAGTAGAATGTCCGGCGTGTGCAGGCACGGGAAGAGTAGAACCGTGAGTGAAATTGCCGGAATACATTATTGCCCGATATGCCGTAAAATTGTTACGGATGATAGATATGCGCCTTTTTGCTCCAAACGCTGTGCTGATATTGATTTAGGGAAATGGTTTGATGGCAGTTATGCTGTTCCTTTAGAAGAACCGGATGAGTTGGAAATTGCAGAGTTAAATATGGTTGTTGACAGTGTTGAAACATCAGAAAAATAATGTACAGGTAGTTGTCCAGAATAACGCGGCCAAAATAATTTTGAGCGGTGATGTGCTTGAATGTGATAGTGATAATATCGTTCAACAAGTCCAAAAATTTTCGGCTGAAAATTTAAAAAGCATCTCTTTTGAGGCGCAAACGCTTGAAAAGTGGGATTCATCATTGTTGGTTATTTTGTATGAAACGCTGCGTGTGGCGCAGGCAAACGGTATAAATGTTAATATGTCGGATTTACCGCAGAATCTGCAAGATTTAATGAAATTGGCATTTGCCGATGATAGAAAACCAACACATGACGATTCACAATTTTCGTGGTTAGAATCTTTAGGAAAGAAAATAATAGATTTGTGGGAAACAATAAGTCAGGTTTGCAAATTTCTTGGTAAAACAACAGTGTCTGTCGGCAAGTTTTTAAGCGGGCAGTCTATTATGCGCGGTGTGGATTTTTACAGCGCATTGAATGATTGCGGACCTAAAGCATTGGCTATTGTTTCTCTTATCAGTTTTTTAGTGGGTTTGATTTTGGCATTTGTCGGCGCTGTGCAGCTTCAAACTTTTGGGGCGCAAATTTATGTCGCCAGTTTGGTAACAATAGGAATGTGTCGGATTATGGGGGCAATTATGGTCGGGATTATTATGGCCGGACGTACAGGGTCTTCGTATGCGGCAACTATTGGCACAATGCAAGTTAATGAAGAACTGGATGCTTTACAAACTATGGGAATGCCGGCAACGGATTTTTTGGTTTTGCCGCGATTGCTTGCGCTTGTTCTGGCTATGCCGATTTTAACTATGCTTTCTGATATTATGGGAATGATAGGCGGAGCGTTTATCGGGGTATTTATGATGCAAATACCGTATCAGGAATATTGGAAATATGCTTTTGATGCCTTTACCTTGAAAAATTTTTTGGTTGGAATTTTTCATGGATTTTGTTTTGGCATTATTATTGCTTTATGCGGGTGTTACAGCGGACTTCATTGCGGACGCAATGCGGATAGTGTCGGTTTGGCGACCACAAAATCGGTAGTTTGCGCCATTGTTTGGATGATTGTTGTTACCGGAATTATTACGATTATCTGTCAGGAGTTGGGCTTATGACAGAGAAGGTTAAAATAGATGTTAGAAATTTGACTGTCGGCTACGGCGATTATGTGCTGCTTCACGATGCGGAATATCAAGTGAAACAGGGTGATGTTTTTATCATTATGGGAGGCAGCGGTTGCGGTAAAAGCAGTATGCTGCGCGTTTTAACGGGCTTGATACCGCCTCTTAAGGGGTCGGTTGTTATTGATGGCACGGATATTGCCAATGCATCAATGGAAGAGGTGCAAAAAATTCGCACAAAATCAGGAATATTGTATCAAAGCGGCGCACTGTTCAGCTCTATGACGTTGGCTGAAAATATTATGTTGCCTTTGCAGCAATATACCGATTATTCACCGGCAACCATCAGAGAATTGGCAAGTTTGAAATTGGCTCTGGTAGGATTGACCGGCTTTGATGATTTTTATCCGTCTGAAATCAGTGGCGGAATGAAAAAACGTGCCGGTTTAGCGCGGGCGTTGGCGCTTGATCCTGATATTGTGTACTTTGACGAGCCTTCCGCCGGTTTGGATCCGATAAGTTCGCATAATTTGGATGATTTAATTTTGGAAATCAATCAAAGTTTAGGAACAACAATTGTTGTCGTAACACACGAATTGGCTTCTATCTTTGCTATCGGCAATAATTCTATATTCTTGGATGCCGAAACCAAAACAATTTTAGCGCGCGGAAATCCGAAAGAATTATTGAAAAATCCACCTAATGAAGCTGTTTATAAATTTTTAACGCGGGGAGAAGGAAAGTAATATGCAAAAGAAAAAAACATATAAAGCGGCCGGATTGTTTGTGCTTGTCGGATTGATAAGTTTGGGGTCCGTTATTTATCACTTTGTCAGTAAACAATTTTCGTTGAACAATGATGAATTGGTTGAAATGTATTTTGAAGAATCTATCAGCGGTTTAAGTATCGGTTCTTCGGTTGTTTTTAAGGGTGTTGAAGTCGGTAAAGTTGCTAAGATTAAGCTGTTTGCAAATCTTAAAGAGGGTACTTTTCAAACGCCGGTATATGTTGAATTTATTGATAATAAGGATTTTATAAGTCTTGCAGATCCCGGCGAATTTGATGAGGGTATGTTAGACCGGTTAATTGACAAAGGGTTGCGGGCGCGCTTAGCCAGTGCAAGTTTACTGACAGGACAACTGATGATTGAGTTGTTTATGGATCAAGATACAAAAGCGGTAAAACATGGTACGGGAAAACATTTGGAAATTCCAACGGTTTTATCGCCATTCGCGATGATTTCCAATGATTTGAAGGATATTCCGATGCGTGAAAGTATAGCCAGACTAGGTAATATTTTGCAAAATATGGAGGAAAATCTGCCACCGATAATGGATAATATGACGCAGATTACACAAAAATTAAATAATATGTTGGATAAAGGCTCCGGAAAAACGTATAAATCTATGGATAGCTTTAATGCGGCTATGGAAGAATTAAGTAAAACAAGCCGTTCTATAAAGAATTTGTCCGATTATCTGGAACGTCATCCGGAAGCCCTGTTGAGAGGAAAGGAGAAATAAAATGAAAAAATTTATTTACGGATTATTCTTTGTTTTATGCGCTTGCAGTTTTCGTTCGCCGAGTTCCTCGTTTTATATGATGAGTAGTAATGGCTTATCGGCTGTTTCCGAACGTAAAATGAATGTGGCGGTCGCACGTGTGAAAGTATCCGATTTGCTGGATCGTGCACAGATGATTGCTTATGAAAAAAATAGTGATCAGGTGCAAATTTTGGAATTTAATCGCTGGGGTGAGTCATTCCCTGAGATGCTTCAGGCTACGATTACAAACGATTTAATAGCTTATTTGCCAAATTCATTTATCAAGCGCACTTATTTTGACAACGGGCATATGCTATATGGTGTTAATGTTGAAATTAACAGTATGAAGGCTTATCCGGGCGATAAAGTTATTTTATCAGCTTGGTGGAACATTGCTAATTCCGGTGGTATCGTGCTCAAACGTCAACAGGTGTCGTATGAAGTTTCGGTTAAAGGAAACAGTATTCAAGATATGGTGGATGCTCAAAGTGAGGCAGTTCATAAAATGTCACGAGATATTGCGGAAGCTTTGGTTAAATTATAAAAACTTAATCAGATTTTTTTGTAGATACGATTTTCCAAGACGCAGCATCAGCATTTAAAGGCCTTTCAAAAGTCCAAGTATCGGCAATTTTTTGCACAAAGTTTTCATCACCGAGAATAATATTTCCATCTTTATCTTTAAGGATATTAACTTGTTGTGAAACAAAATCTACAACAATTTTAACCGAGTTTTTTAAGAATTTGACACTTTTAATTTCCGCGCTGTCAAAGCCTATAAAATCAACTTCGGAAGAAAGATGATCTGCAACACGTTTTTCAACTGCCGAATTAAGCGCATTAAATATTTTCGGGCTGACCAGATTTTTAATATTATTCAAATTACCGGAATTAAAAGATGATAAAACAAGCTCAAAAACTCTTTTAGCACCGGAAAGAAAACTGTTTTTATTAAAATTCGGAATCTTAGCGGTAATATCTTGAGAGTTAGATTCAAGTAAATCTTTTGCTTCTTTTATATCAACAAATGCCGGAATAACATTTTCTTTGATTTGCGGATTATGAGGTTTAATAATTATACGCAACTTACTTTCTTTCGTGTTTGCTCCAAAAACCGAATATAGGCGTTTAACTATAAACGCAACCAACAGAGTCAGAAATATTATATCCATGATAGAAACCATAATAACCTCTTATTTATTACTTAACTAAATATAAAACAAATAAAAATATAATCAACTAAAAATAAATTGACGTTTATTAAAAATAATACTAAATAATTAGGCAGAAAATTTAAGGAGAAAACAAAATGGAAAAAAATAGCAAAAAAAATGTAAACAAAAAACAGATTGAAACATCCGCATCTGTAAATAATGCGCAACAACAACCGTCATTAGTTATTCAGAGCCAATATATTAAGGATATGTCGTTGGAAATTCCTTTGGCACCGGCTATTTTTAAGGAATTGAATCAAGCGCCGACTGTTAATGTGGATATTAATATTGCTAACAGCAAATTGGAAGAAAACAATTATAATGTTGCTTTGACCGCCAAAGTTAGTGCTGATTTAGGTGATAAAAAGTTGTTTATTGTTGAAATTACGTATGCTTGTGTTGCTTATGTAAATGTTCCGGTCGAACAACTTGAGCCGGTATTGTTTATTGAATTGCCACGCTTGTTGTTCCCGTTTGTCCGCAGTACAATTGCCACCAGCTTGTCGGCCGCAGGGTTGCCGCCGATTATGTTAAACCCGATTGACTTTGTTGGTTTATACAATGCCAAAAAGGCTAAAGAGGCTGCGCAGAAATCAGCTTAAAGAAATATATAGGAGATGGAATTTTGCGTTTAGCTCTCTATCAACCTGATATTCCGCAAAACACAGGCACGCTTTTAAGATTGGGAGCGTGCCTTGATGTGTCTTTGGATATTATTGAGCCGTGCGGTTTTATGTTTAACGAAAAAGCCATGCGACGTGCCGGTATGGATTATTTGGAGTTTTCAAAGTGCCGGCGACATAATTCTTGGCAAGATTTTTTGGAATATCGTCAGCAACATTCGGATGAATATGGGCGTATTGTTTTATTAACAACGCATGCCGATAAATCTTTTGTGGAATTTGAATTTAAGCCGAATGATATTATTTTAATGGGACGTGAAAGTGCCGGCGTGCCTGAAAATGTACATCAAACAGCCGATGCACGTTTGCTTATACCGATGAATCCGCAAGCACGATCTATAAATATGGCTATTTCCGCGGCAATGGCTGTTTCAGAATGTTTGCGGCAGATAAACGGTTTTCCGACAATCAATAAGTAAAAACAAAAAAACGTCCTTGTTGCAAGGACGTTTTTTTGTTAAACAATAATTTTTCTAATATAATGCTCGGATGTCCGAGCAATATTTAGTTTTGCCTTTCTGCTATATACAGCATCAATGAATTTACGGTTAAATACGGCGTCAAAAAATTTACTTTTTTTGGAGTCGCTGTACTGTTTTCTTCTTTCCTTTTCAGGAAGCAGGCACTCTTTATATATTTCAACTAGAAGAGGCTGCTGTGGTTGTTGAGGCACCGTTTCGTTGTGTGTAGAAAATGATGCCATCACGATTACGATTATTGTCAACATAAGCATTTTTTTATGGATTACTTATATCGCCCGAATCGACGCAGTCCGTTAACCGTATCCTTGGGGCCATAGGTTACACCGCCAATGGTGAAAGTTTTTTTGACCTCATCGATTTTGGAGATGGAAGCAACACTAACTATTTCAACCTTATTGGTTTCAATGTTGTACAAACCTGCCTTCTTTTTACCAATCGGCTTATAAAAGGCATAGAATGCTCTTTTAGCCTTTTTCTTAGTAGTCTCCGGATTGTCGAGTGGCTTGTATTCAAGCGCAACTTTTACCAGAGAAATCGGAGCTTCAGGGACATTTTCATATCCGCACTTTTGGACTTCGTCCATAATTTTTAGATTAGCGCAATGTTCGTTTATGCGCCTTAAATCAATTCTTTTTCTCATAATTGTGAATTTAAATAATAAAATAAAATAATTCTCTAATTGGCTTTAGCCTATCATGCCGTAGAATAAAAATCAAGTAAAAAATGACAAAAATCATTTTTTACACAAATTAAATAAATTAAGATGCGGATTA
>JAKSUO010000050.1 GCA_024408895.1 Alphaproteobacteria bacterium
CAAAAATGCGCAGTCTTAATTTTAATGAAAATATTTATATTAAGACATTTTGATGCTCCTTTAGATATTATTGGCGGTTGGTCAGATATCAGCTTGACGAACAATGGATTTCGTCAAGCTGATGAGGTTTCGGAGTTTTTTTTAGAAAATAAAGACAATTTAAAAATTGAGCATATTATCTCAAGCGACCTGAAAAGAGCAAAACAAAGTATTGAGCCGATTGCCGAAAAACTAAATTTGAATGTTGAATACAATCAAAAATGGCGCCCTATAAATTGGGGCGACTTGAATGGAATGTCCGCTATAGAGGCTAAAAATAAATATCCTACAAAATCAAGTTTAATTTTTTTGGAAAAAAATGAAACATTCCCAAATGGAGAAAGCCCGCAAGGGTTTTATAATCGATTATATGAGGCTTGGTTAGAGCTTATCTCTAAAGCTTATAAGGGCAATGTTTTGTTATGCACTCATAATATAAATATGTATGTGCTTACGCAAAAATTGCTTCATAAAGTTTGGTTTTGGCAAAAAGTAAATCCGGCTTACAAACCGGGGATTATATTGTATGTGGATACAGAAAGTAAAAAATTTGCTACTATATGAAATAAAAAGAAAAAAAAGGAAAGCGAAAAATATTATTTTAACTATACAACAAAATTAGATTTAAATACCTCAATAAAGTCCGTTGTTTTTCATTCATTGAACGAACAACAAAAATCGGATGATAAACAATGAAAAATATTAAAGTAAAATTTGTAGATATGGGAAAATATTTCAATTTGGATTATGATCCTATTTTTCTGATTTTGAAAAAACATTATAATGTAATTTTATCAGAAGAACCCGATTATTTATTTTATTCTTGTCGGGGTACAGAACACCTAAAATATGAAAATTGTGTGCGGATATTTTCAAGTATAGAAAATGTACTCCCTAATTTTAATGTCTGTGATTATGGCTCTGGATTTGATTATTTGGATTTTGGTGACAGGTATTTTAGAATGACATATATGGTGCCTCCGATAGAATTTCAAGAAAGAAGCAAAATACCAGCATGTTTGGCAAAGAGAAAATTTTGTAACTTTATTTATTCAAATTCAAATAGGGGTGAAGGAAGTCTGTTAAGACAGGAATTTTGTAAAAAATTGATGAAATATAAAAAAGTAGATTGTCCGGGGTTAGTTCTTAATAATATGAAAATTCCAAACTTTGATTCTAAATCACCAAATTGGACGATAGAAAAATTAAGATTTATAAACCAATATAAATTTACGATTGCGTTTGAAAATTCAAAATCAAACGGATATACAACAGAAAAATTATATCATCCGTTTATGGCATATTCTTTGCCTATTTATTGGGGAAATGCTCTCGTTGATAATGATTTTAACTCCAAAGCTTTTATTAATGCCGATAAATTTGATGATTTTGATGCTCTTATTGATCAAATAATCAAATTAGATAATGATGACGAAAAATATTTAAGTATGCTTAGAGAAAAACCTCTGGCAGATACTTTTGATTTTGAACGATACAAAAAATTTGAACAATGGATTTGCTATATTATAGATAAAGGAAATACCCCCTATAATAAAGATCCGCTTTTATATGATGAAACTTGCTTTCTGACTAATAAAAATCATAAAAATAATTCTTAATTGTTCAGTGAAGATAACACCGGAATATAAGGCAAAAATTACTTCTAACGCCGGCAATGCGAACATTGGTAAAAACTTAGGCAAATAATTTTCTACGATAAAAAATATATTTTCCCTCTTGCATAGCAAAATTTGACTCCCTATATACTCTCTCAGATGATTTAACAGGAGGAAATTAAATGAGTAATAAAGTAATAGGCATTGACTTGGGTACAACAAACTCTTGCTTTGCCATCATGGATGGAAAAGAAGCTAAAGTTTTGGAAAACTCAGAGGGCTCCAGAACAACACCTTCAATGGTGGCTTTTACAGATACTGAACGTTTGGTAGGCTACCCGGCAAAACGTCAAGCGGTTACCAATCCGGAAAATACATTGTTCGCAATCAAAAGATTGATCGGGCGCCGTTATGATTCGCCAGAAGTTGCAAAATTTAAGGAACATTCGCCGTTCAAAATTGTTTCCGGCGAAAACGGTGATGCTTGGGTAGAAGCAAAAGGTCAGAAATATGCTCCATCACAAATTTCGGCTATTGTATTGCAAAAAATCAAAGAATACGCCGAAAGCTATTTGGGTGAAAAAGTTGAAAAAGCCGTTATCACAGTGCCGGCATATTTTAATGACTCGCAACGTCAAGCAACCAAAGATGCAGGTAAAATTGCCGGTTTGGAAGTTCTGCGTATTATCAACGAGCCAACAGCAGCCGCGCTTGCATACGGTATGGATAAAAAAGCGTCCGGAACGATTGTGGTATATGACTTGGGCGGCGGCACGTTTGATGTTTCAATTTTGGAAATCGGTGACGGCGTGTTTGAGGTTAAGGCCACAAACGGCGATACTTTCTTAGGCGGTGAAGACTTTGACCAACGTATTGGTAATTATCTGGCTGGTGAATGTAAAAAAGAGCAAGGTATTGATTTGCGTTCTGACAGATTGGCTCTGCAACGCTTAAAAGAAGCGGCAGAAAAAGCCAAAATTGAATTATCTTCAACAACCCAAACCGAAGTTAATTTGCCGTTTATTACGGCTGATAGCACCGGTCCGAAACACTTAAATGTTAAAATGACACGCGCTAAACTTGAATCTTTGGTTGAAGATTTGATTGAAAAGACAGCTGAACCATGCAAAAAAGCTCTGGCCGATGCCGGTTTGAAACCAAGCGACATCAGTGAAGTTATTTTGGTCGGCGGTATGACACGTATGCCGAAAGTTCAAGAAAAAGTTAAAGAAATCTTCGGCAAAGAACCGCACAAAGGTGTTAATCCTGATGAGGTTGTTGCCGTCGGTGCCGCAATTCAGGGCGGTGTGTTAATGGGTGACGTGAAAGACGTATTGTTGCTTGATGTTACCCCGTTGTCTTTAGGTATTGAAACGTTAGGTGGTGTGTTCACACGTTTGATTGACCGTAACACAACAATTCCTACACGCAAATCTCAGGTATTTTCAACAGCCGAAGACGGACAAACAGCCGTTACTATTCGTGTGTTCCAAGGCGAGCGTGAAATTGCCGCGCACAACAAATTGTTAGGTCAGTTTGATTTGGTCGGTATTCCACCGGCACCACGCGGTATGCCGCAAATTGAGGTTACATTTGATATTGATGCAAACGGCATTGTAAATGTTTCTGCCAAAGATAAGGCTACCAATAAGGAACAAACTATCCGTATTCAAGCATCCGGCGGACTTAGCGAAGATGAAATCAACAAAATGGTTAAAGATGCGGAAGCTAATGCCGAATCCGATAAGCAGAAAAAGGAATTAGTAGAAGCCAAAAATCATGCTGAGGGCTTGGTTCATGAGGTTGAAAAGAACCTTAAAGAGTACGGCGATAAGATTTCTGAAGCAGATAAATCGGCTATCACAAAAGCGGTTGATGATGTCAAAGCTGCTATGGAAAAAGAAGATGCAGAAAACTTAAAGTCAAAAACAGATGCTTTAATGCAGGCTTCTATGAAACTCGGCGAAGCCATGTATAAGGCTCAGCAAGCGGCCGGTGGTGAAGCACAGGGAGCCGATGCCGGTGCGTCCGCAAGCGAAACACCGAAAGACGATAACGTTGTTGACGCAGACTTTGAAGAAGTTAAGTAATAAACGATTGCTTCTTATAAACACAAAAAATCCGACAGAAACATCTGTCGGATTTTTTGTGCTTACTTAATACATTGATGAAAAGCGAAAACGATATATCCAGCAATTTTCACCGGTGTCTATGAGCCGAGTTTTTTATAAATCGGCAATAACGGATATCGCCACAATTTCATCCGGTTCATCCACCATACCGCTGCTACCGTATCCCTTTTTGTGCATATCCACATATTCCATACCCGAAGTCACCTCGCCCCATACAGTGTACTGACCGTCAAGCCACGGGCAATCGGCATAGCAGATAAAAAACTGACTATCAGCAGAATCCGGATTCATCGCACGCGCCATAGAAACAATTCCGCGCTTATGAGGTGTGCGATTAAATTCGGCCTTTAGCTTTTTTCCGCTACCGCCGGTACCGTCACCGCGCGGACAGCCGGCCTGCGCCATAAATCCCTCAATCACGCGGTGAAACTTCAATCCGTTATAGAAACCTTGACGTACCAGTTCTTTAATACGCGCCACATGGTTCGGGGCTATATCGGCGAACATTTCAATCACAACATCACCATATTTTGTTTGCAACAACAAGGCATTTTCGGCATCTTTTACTTGATACGAATGTTTGATTTTTTTGGCGCGATTTTTGCTCATTTCCAATTTTTTGGTTTCTTTACTTTCCAAATTTTTGGTTTCCGCTTTAGAGATATTTTTTGTTTCTGTTTTACCTAATAAATTTGCCATAACAACTTCCTTTCATTTCATTCTCAAAATATCTAGGAAGTTTTTATCCGTTATTCAAGACATAATCAACTCTTTCTTGCGCTGATAAGCCGCGTGGATATTTTTTATCTATTTTTTTCAGCGCATTGCGTAGTCCTTTGCCGTTGGCAATTTGAATTGCCAAACCCGGACGTGCATTCAGCTCAAGCATCATCGGTCCGCGATTTTTATCAAGCACAATATCTGCTCCCAAATACCCAAGGCCTGTCATTTCGTAAGCCTGTGCGCCAATCAACAAATGTTCACGCCAAAAAGGTACGCGTAATGTCATTAAGTCGGCGTTGGTGTCCGGATGAATCCCTATCGGCATATTATGCGAAACGGCATTATTAGCACATCCGGTACGCATATCCAATCCGACACCGACTGCACCCTGATGCAAATTCGCCCTTCCCTCTGATTCCTTGGTTGCCAAACGCATCATTGCCATAGCCGGATAGCCTTTATAAACAATTACGCGAACATCAGGAATACCTTGATAGCTAAAATTTTGAAACGCGTCGCTGAAATGTACCAGTTCCTCTATCAACGCAACATCATATTGTCCGCCCAAACTGTACAAACCGCTCAAGATATTTGAAATATGTTGATAGACTTCCTTAAAGCCGAGTTTTTTACCAGAAGCTGTTGTAAACACATTATCCGCATAATGCTTGATGACTAAAACGCCCTTTCCTTGGCTTCCGTGAGCAGGCTTAACGACAAATTCCGCATGATTGGCGACAATTTTCATAAAATCGCCGACTTCATATTGATGTTCAATAACCCCAATCATTTTCGGAGTATTAATATCAATACTGTTGGCAAGCGTTTTGGTTTTGACTTTATCATCAACCAAAGAATATAAATTGCGCCGATTGTATTTTGAAATAACGTTATAGTTGCGCGCGTTCATCCCCAAAACACCGGCGGCATGCAACCTCTTAGGGCGCGAAAAAAATTCAAACAGCGACAGCATTTTATTTATCCTTCATCAACGGGGCAAACCGTTTTAATTCGGTTAAACGATAACCGGTGTAAGTTCCGAGCAACATCACGATAATCAAAATCACAAGATTCCACTCATTGAATGCGAACATAATATGACGAATATAGTTATTACTGATCACCAAATAGGTTACAACAGCCACAATTGATGTAGTGATAATTTGCTTTGTGGCGTTTTTAGCACCTTCCTCTTCCCAAGTAATACATGCACGTTCAATAATCCATGCTGTAATAATAATCGGGAAAAATACGGCGGAGGCAGCAATTTTGAAATCAAACTGATAACCGATAATCGTCAAAATTTGCATAATTAAAATAACAAAGATAACCACCGCAGAAATTCTCGGAACTAACAAAAGATTAAGTTTTGTCAGCCATGTGCGGATTAATAAGCCGAACAAGATTATTAAGCCGAAGCAAATCAACCCCGGAATAAAACCGGTTTTTACCAACGACATTGCAACCAACATCGGCGTAAACGTTCCCATTGTAGAAATGCCTATAACATTACGCATTATGACAACCAGCAGAATACCTAAAGGGAAAATCATTAACCATTTCAATGTGTTTTGTTCGTGCAGCGGTAAATTATAGATTGTATAGTCAAATAATCGGCTGTTTTCATATTTTGCGCGACGACCGGCCATTTTGAACGACGAAACAACTGATTTTATAACCGAAAAGCGAACTTGAGAATTTGTTCCGCCGGCAACATCCAACAAGGATACCCCGCCACGTTGGAACACGACAAAATCTTTAGGTAAGCCGACTGCTCCGGTATTGATATTATAAATCATCCATTTACTGCCTTCATATACTTCCAACATTAAATCTGCCGGCACGGCACGACGTTGCTCACTGAGTTTAACACCGCGCACAACACGCGCCGGAATTTTTTTCGCAGCCAAAAGAGAAATAATTTTTTCAGCCATTACCTTTTGATTTTTATGTACCGGCAAAAATGCATCCACTTCCGGCTCTGGAATTTCTTGATTCAACAACTTAATCATTCTTTCGGCCGAGCTGTTGCCCTCAACCTTGTTTGCCAGTTTCCACAGTTCTTTTACCATAACTTCTTCTTGCTCGTCGGTATAAGTTACTTCCTGCACCTTTGGCTTTTCGCTATCTTTTACCTTACCGATGGTATCTTCATTGTCATAAAGCATAATGCGATAATAAACATTTTGTTTTTCTTTTAATGCTTTAGATTTCATCATAATTCTATAATTTTTTTCGTCTTTTTGAATTTCATATCCGTCAGCGACAGCATCTTCGCTTAAGATTTTATATTCGTCGCCCACTCGCGGGGTAGAAAGTGAAATTTCTATCGGTTCGCCGGTCGGCTTAAACGAAATATGAGCGTCAACAGTCCAGACATCTGTTCGTTCATGAGGTTTAAAGCTAAACCCCCAATATTCTATTTTATAATATGTTGCCACACCGGCAAAAATAATGGCTGCCAATAAGAATAAGCACAGAATGTGACGAATGGAAAAAAACTGTTTCATAATATAAGTCCTTATTTTAATGTATTGGAAATTGAAACATCAACAATAGCGCGGCCGCTCAAGATATTACGGCCAACCAGAGCTTGATAATCAAAGTTATCTCTTTCGGTTAGGGTAAAATCAGCTTTGAAACGTTCATTCCCCATTTTAACATCCATTTCCACAATCGGCCTTCTTTCATATTCACCGGTTCTGCGAATACGAATCCTTTTCTGCAAACGTTTTTCAAAGTTTTTCTCTTCTTTGGTTTCACGATTTACCAATTTAAACGACACCCACCTATCACCATCACGTTCAAACTGTTTAATATCAACGGCATCCAAGGACGAAGTGGTCGCCCCTGTATCTATGCGCGCCAAAAAAGGTGATTTCATCGGCGGTAAATAAATTTTTTCAACCTCGCCGATAATATTATTAGGCGTAACACGCAAAATTTTTTGTTCTTTTGCCGAATTCGGCACAATTCCCGGAACAACAGTGGTTTCTTCACCGGCACATGCAGCAAGACCGGCTACAAAAAATAAAATTAAAACTTTTCGCATTTAGTCCTCAATAAAAAAAATTCTGACATTTGCACTGATATTGGCTTTTTTTTTATGTAAAGTAAATAAAAAAAGCCGACTTAAGAACAACAGTTTTTTGTGAATATTCAAACATCTGTATTATTTTCAGCTTAAAGAAAAAGAGGGATGGCACCCTCTTTTATAAAAAATATCAAAAAGATTATTTTTTGACGGCTTTAACATAAGCGACAACAGAATGTTCATCGCAATAAGTTTGCCCGCTTCTGACCTTTTTACCGCAGAAACAAAAATCATCATCACGAGGATCTCCTATCGGCCAACGGCAAGAATGGCTGTCTAAATCCACCAGTTTGATATTGTGTCCTTTACAGGACGTCGGCATTGCTGCTTTAGATGCTTCACTTTTTTGATTGATAAATTCTTCTTCAACCGTTTCTGTGACACTGACTTCGGACTGTTCTTGTTCCGATGAGCCGACAATATTGCCTTTTGACTTAATCGGCGAAGGACGTGCAGTTAAGCACAATCTGTGAACCTTTCCGACAATGGCGTTTTTTGTGACACCTAATTTTTTTGCAATTTCATTGGCGGTTAACCCCTCTGACCACATTTTGCGCAGCTGTTCAACACTTTCATCTGTCCAACCCATATCATTCCTCCCAAATATTATTGTGCGTATTTATACTAAATTATTTAATTGCTGTCCAGTGATATTTTATGGATTTATTAATTTTTTTTTGAGCTTTTATATGTTATCATATAAAGACGGAGGATAAATATGCGATTTATCATTTTTCTACTGACGCTGTTATGGATAATGCCATGCCACGCTCAACTCAAAGAGTATGAGCATACGTTTGATATTAATTTGAAGGAAGACATTCCTTTAGTATGGCGTTTGCAAAAGCAATATAAAAAAGACACGGCCGACTATGATTGGAAGTATGATTTCAGTTGGCGTATTCCTTCGGTTTTTAATT
>JAKSUO010000051.1 GCA_024408895.1 Alphaproteobacteria bacterium
GCAATCCCCCCGGAAAAGAATATCTGGAATATCCGTATGTATATTTCGTTACAAACAAATAATCCCCGACACGCAAAGTCGGATACATGGAATGTGATGGAATTCGGAAAGGTTCCAGCAAAAAGCTGCGAATAATTAAGGCAATTAAAATTGCAAGAACCACCGTTTTGAGGTTTTCCACAAACGAGCTTTCCGTACTTTGGTTGGCCTCATCACTGTTTTTCTTAAAAATATTATCTACCGTTTTGCGCACAACTATTCCTCTTCTTCCGTCTCAAAATCATCTATATAATCTTCTTCCGTGTCAGTTTCGTTTTCAAGCAACAACTCTTCCTCCAGTTCCGATTTTTTACGGCGACCGCGACGCTTTTTAATCGGCGCACGACGTTGCATGGCGCTGATTACATATTGTCCGGCAACCTTATATAAATCCTTAAGGTGATTATTATACATGTGGTCACCGTCTTCAATCATGGCGAAATCTATTTCCACATTGCGTTGTTGATTTAAACGGCGAGCCATAACTTCCACCATTGCCGGTGTCACAATTTCATCTCGTCCACCCTGTACAATCAATCCGGATGTCGGGCATGGAGCCAAAAATGAAAAATCTTTTTCATTTGCCGGCGGTGTTACCGCGATAAAGTTATTAATATCCGGGCGGCGCATCAATAATTGCAAACCTACCCACGCACCGAATGAATAGCCGGCAATCCAACATTGCTTGGCATCCGGATTCATATTTTGCAACCAATCCAAAGCAATTGTGGCATCAGACAATTCTCCGACCCCGTTTTCAAACTGTCCCTGAGACCGTCCGACACCTCGGAAATTAAAGCGCAAAACAGAAAATCCTAAATCCTTAAAACAACTGAACAGGCTGTACACAACCTTATTATTCATCGTACCGCCGAACAATGGATCCGGATGCAAAATCAACGCAACCGGTGCATTTGGACGTTCGCTTTTATGATATCTTCCTTCAATTCGGCCGGCATGACCGTTAAACAGTACCTCTACCATTTTTTTCTCTTTATTATATTTATATTAACATATACGCTGTATTTTACAGGTATAAAAATTGTAAACTTTGCGGAGTATAACACATAATGATTTCAAAATACAAGACATTTTTGCAAGACCTCCAAGCAATTATTGACAGAGATCCGGCTACCCGTTCAAAAATAGAAGCAATTTTATGTTCTTCCGGCCTGCACGCCATTTTATTCTATCGTCTAAACCATGTACTATGGAAGCATAAGTTTTGCTTAACGGCACGCATTTTATCACAAGTCGCGCGTTTTTTAACCGGCATTGAAATCCATCCCGGTGCGCAAATAGGTTCCGGTTTTATGATTGATCACGGCATGGGCGTTGTCATTGGAGAAACAACAATTATCGGAAACAACGTAACATTATATCATGATGTCACGCTCGGAGGCCGCAAACTATATGATAAAAACGGCAAGAAACTTATCAAACGTCACCCAACAATCGGCAACAATGTGATTGTCGGTTCCGGCGCGCAAATTTTAGGCCCGATTAAACTCGGCAATGGTGTCAAAGTTGGTTCTAATGCTATTGTTATTACCGATATTCCGGACAACTGCACCGTAATCAATACGGCGGCTTACATCGTAAAACACAGCGAGCCGGAAAAGAACTTCTGTGCTTATGGAATTGAGCAAAGCGATACTCTCAAAAAAGCCGCAAAGAAAAAATAATAATTTTCATAATATTGTAACTGACATTTTATTTTTTTTGTGTTATCCTCTTCATATAGCAGATGGAGGAAGCAGATGAAGTTGTGGCATATATTTTTATTTTTCGGCGCGGTTTTAATATCGTATTCAGCCCAAGCCGATGATTTATCGGCAAATCCTTGGCTTACAAAAAAAACTATTGAAACAGCAAAGTCTCAAGTTGAGATACCGCCTTACGATAATGATTCTGCCGATGATTTATCGGCAAATCCTTGGCTTACAAAAAAAACTATTGAAACAGCAAAGTCACAAATTGAGATACCGCCTTACGATAATGATTCTGCCGTTTTGGAAGATACACTTGTCAATCCGTGGCTGCAAAATAATAAAAAAAACTCGGTTGCTCTCACCCCAAACCAATTAAAACAAAAGCTGCAATCAGCCGCAAAAAATTCGCAAAAAACTTTACAACATTTCTCGGAACAAACACATCAATTGGCTACACTCTCGTCGGCAACTTCTCAAGACCAAGACAATGGTTTTATGCCTAATCTTATTGAGGAATTATCTGAGCTCACGCGTAATAAACAGCCGGTTCAACCAAACAACAATGCAAATCCATTTACTTTTAATTCATCCCCTGCTCTCCGTACGGAACACAGCCGGCAAAGTTTTCCTAGCCTCCAACAACAAACAGAATCTCTCAAGACGGAGGCTTCTCAAGCGTATCACCGCACAACCGATAAAATTAAACGTAATATAAAATCAAAATACAATGCCCTGCAAAAGCAAATTGAGCCTTACACAAACTCGGCACGCAATGCCATGCAATCTTTGGAAAAAGATAACGGCATAAGTATGAAACAATTTCAAAAAATTATTCATTAGGAGATAAACATGAAACAATTTCTTTTAGCTTCGGCACTCATACTCATCATCAGCCCTGCAATGTCAGAGGATTTCACTAAAAATCTAAAAACCGACATAACCAACGTTAACGAGGCCAATGTCCCTTCGCCTAAAGATATTGCTAAAATACAGCTTGAATCAAACAAGCGCGTGGAATATATGGTAGAAAATTATACTCTGCCGGAATTGGCGCAGTATGCCATCCGTATGAACGAAGCGCAAAGAAATTCGGCTAAGCTAAACGGCACGCAAATTCCCCCGCGTTTAACAAGGGAAATTTTAGAAGACCGTAACAAAATTGCCGATTATCTTCGTTCGCAATATAAATACACCTACTAATCTGCCGAACTTATCATATATTAAAAAATGAGCAAAAATAACGCATTCAAAATAGAAAGTCCGTTTGAGCCTTCCGGCGACCAACCCCAAGCAATCAAAGAATTATGCGAGGGTGTGGCACGCGGCGAACAAAATCAAGTATTACTCGGCGTTACCGGTTCGGGTAAAACATTTACCATGGCTAAAATCATTGAACAATGCCAACGCCCCGCCCTGATTATGGAACCGAATAAAATTCTGGCGGCGCAACTTTATGCCGAAATGAAAGAATTTTTTCCGCACAACAACGTGGAATATTTTGTATCGTACTATGATTATTATCAACCGGAAGCCTACATACCGAAAACAGATACATACATTGAAAAAGATTCTGCCATCAACGAACAAATTGACCGCATGCGTCACGGTGCTACCCGTAATGTTTTGGAGGAACGCGACGTAATTATCGTGGCATCTGTATCTTGTATTTACGGCTTAGGCAGTATGGAATCATACTCGTCAATGGTTTTTCAATTAAAAGTCGGTGATGTCGTTGATCTTCACGAAATCAATCGTCATCTTTCCGATTTATTGTACGAACGTTGCAGTGTAAATTTCGTGCGCTCAACTTTCCGCGTTAATGGCGATACGCTTGATATTTTCCCCGCGCACTATGAGGATAGAGCGTGGCGTGTATCTCTTTTCGGTGATGAAATTGAAGAGATATATGAATTTGATGTATTAACCGGCAAAAAAACACGCCAGTTAGAAGCAATCACTGTTTATCCGGCCAATCACTACGTTACCCCACGACCGGCCTTATCGCAGGCAATGGACCATATCAGGCAGGATTTGGACATCCGCCTCAAAGAGTTTAATGCCGAAAATAAGCTGTTAGAAGCACAACGATTAGAACAACGCACACGTTTTGATTTGGAAATGATGGACACCACCGGTCATTGTAAGGGGATTGAAAATTACTCACGCTATTTAACCGGACGCAATCCGGGAGAGCCTCCGCCAACGCTGTTTGAATATTTTCCGAAAAATGCCCTGCTTTTCATTGACGAAAGTCATATTGCCGTACCGCAAATCGGTGCAATGTATCGCGGTGATCGCAATCGCACAACCACATTGTCGGAATACGGTTTCCGCTTGCCGTCTTGTTTGGACAACCGGCCGTTAAAGTTTGAAGAATGGGACAAGATGCGTCCGCAAACAATTTTTGTATCGGCCACCCCCGGAGAATGGGAACTGGCGCAAAGCAAAGGTGTATTTTCGGAGCAAGTTATCCGTCCAACAGGTTTAACCGACCCTCTTTGTTTGGTCCGCCCGGTAGAAAATCAGATAGATGACTTAATGGAAGAATGTCGCAAAACTGCCGCTAAGGGTGAACGTGTTTTGGTTACCACCTTAACTAAGAAAATGGCGGAAGATTTAACCGATTATCTCAAAGATAACGGCATCAAGGTTCGTTATATGCACTCGGATATAGACACACTGGAACGCATAGAAATTATTCGTGATTTACGCTTGGGTAAATTTGACGTTTTGGTCGGTATCAACCTTTTGCGTGAGGGTTTAGACATTCCCGAATGTTCATTGGTGGCAATTTTAGATGCTGATAAAGAGGGATTTTTGCGTTCCACCCGCTCGCTGATACAAACAATCGGCCGCGCGGCACGCAATGCGGAAGGACGTGTGATTCTCTACGCCGATAAAATCACGGATTCTATTAGGACTGCGCTTGATGAAACCAATCGTCGCCGCCAAAAACAAAGCGAATACAATATCAAAAACGGCATTACACCGCAAACCATTAAAAAAAGTATTTCTTCTACCTTAAAAGAAATGACGGAAACAGATTTTGTGAAGAGCGACACCGAAGATATAGATAAAATTAAAAACATTGACAAGAAAATTAAAGAATATACCAAGCTGATGCGTGAAGCCGCTCAAAATCTGGAGTTTGAGCAAGCAATGGTATATCGCGACAAGCTCAAAGAATTGGAAACATTGGCATTGAAAAATATGTAAAAATCTAATCCAGTGTTAAATCGGCGAATTTGGCACCAATTGCCTGAGCCAACTCTTCGGCATTCAATTCCAATGTCAATCCTATTTTACCGCCGCTGACACAGAATGTATCAAACAATATTGCCGTTTCATCAATATAAACCGGAAATTTTTTCTTCATTCCAACCGGAGAACAACCGCCGTGGACATATCCCGTCAGCGGCAAAAGTTTTTTCAACGGCAACATAGATAAATCTTTTACCCCGGCGGCCTGTGCCGCTTTTTTCACACTCAATTCTTTGTTTGCAGGAATGACAAACACAAAATGATTAAACCCGTGCTGCATATCCGGTGCTTCGGTAACCAATGTTTTAAAAACCTGCGCCGGAGGTTTTTGCATATAGCCGGCTAATGTTACGGCATCTACCGCTTCCGTCAAATTAAATTCATAAGCCTTATATGCGACTTTTGCCGTTTCTATAATCCTTATGGCATTTGTTTTAATCATTATTTCATCCCTATAAATCCTGCAAGAGTTATACGCAAAATATTTGTCATTGTCAATTGCTCAAAAAAGTCTCGTTTTTTATAGACCGTCAGATATCAGAAACACATAAAAAAAAGACCCTGCCGTTTTATGAGCAAAGTCTTTCTTTAGAGCTATAATTTTTTTATAGCCAGAATTTCGTTGGGAAAAAGAGTATACACATTGTACACAATCCTATCCCCGGGCAGAAGTTCAACATTCAGTTTGCTGTTCTTAACAAACAACAGATTACCATCAGTCGTTTCAATGAATTTGGTTGAAATAGGCCAGAACGTAATGCTGTAACGAATCTTCATATCAAATGTTGATTTGACCGTCTTTTCAATGGCATCGCTGGCCACTAAATATTCGCCGGCACCAGGATCCACATTTGGTACAGCTTCCGAACCGTCTCCCAAATCATATCCGTTTATCTGAGCTATTTCATTCGGACAAAACGAAAAGACTGAGAACTGAATATTATCACCGACCCTCAAGTCATGTCCATATCGGTAACGCATCATGTAGAAATATTCGCCGTTGCTAACCTGCAAAACGTATGCCTGAAACGGATAAGGCAGTTCCCGACGCATCACAACTGAATAGAGTTTTGTAATTTTTAAAGTATGGACATCATTTTCCACCGAATTATCGGGTACTCCGTCCGGATTTGGATTATCCTGATCTGTATTTTCGCCCGGAGGCACGGAATCATTCCCATGCGTATTGTTATGAGACCGTTGCGAATAAGACGATTGATCACCTCTAAAATTACCAAACTCCCGTTCCCAAGGACTTTTTTCACACGACACGCACATTAAAAGGCATGCCGAAAAGCAAAATAATAAAATTTTTTTCATAAGCATATATTTATAATTTTTATTCAGAACGTAAGATAACATATTTATACAAAAAAGTAAACAAAAAAATCCATTGTTTGTAAACTCAAAACATTATTGATTTTCCGCCGATATCACTGTACGATAGGTTCATAATAAGCTAAAGGAGGAAAAAATGCCGGAAATTAAATGCCCTAAATGCGGCGAAATTTTTACTGTTGATGAATCAGGATATGCGGCCATTTCCGCACAGGTTCGCGATGCCGAATTTCATAAAGAATTGCAAACCCGTTTAGCCCTTTTTGAAAAAGAAAAACAAAACGAATTACAAATAGCTGCCAATAAAGCACAAATGGAAAATGAACAAAACACCGCCAAGCTCAATCAGGAAATTACAACTCTTAAGGCGCAAATTATCACCATCGGAAAAGAAAAAGAGTTGGAAAAAGCCCAGAGTCTTGCGCACCTGCAACAAGAAATAGAACATCTTAAATCTTGCATCGCCACACATGATAAAGACCAAGAACTGGCCGTCGTCCAAGCTGTTAATGTAAAAAATGAAGAAATAGTAAAAAAAGAAAAAGAAATCAATTTGTTAGAGAATAAACTTAATGAAATACATAAAGACAATTTACTACAAATTCAGGGAATAAAAGAGAACTATGAATCACAACTTAAATCAAAAGATGCTGTAATTGAATTTTACAAAGATTTAAAAACCAAAATGTCCACCAAAATGGTTGGCGAAACCCTGGAGCAGCACTGCGAGACCGAGTTTAACAAACTGCGAGCCACCGGTTTTCAAAATGCTTATTTTGAAAAAGATAACGATGCCAAAACCGGCAGTAAAGGTGACTATATCTATCGTGAAAAAACACAAGACGGTTTGGAATTTATATCCATTATGTTTGAAATGAAAAACGAAATGGATACCACCGCCACCAAACATAAAAATGAAGATTTTTTCAAAGAATTAGACAAAGACAGACAAGAAAAAGGTTGTGAATATGCCGTTTTAGTTTCCTTGTTGGAATCAGAAAACGAATTATATAACTCCGGTATTGTGGATGTTTCTCACAAATATCCGAAGATGTATGTCATCAGGCCGCAATTTTTTATTTCCATGATTACGGTATTGCGCAATGCCGCACTAAATTCGGTGCAATATCAACGTCAGCTGGCAGAATATAAAAACCAAAACATTGATATTTCACACTTTGAAGAAGATATGAACGACTTTAAGGATAAATTCGGCCGCAACTATCAACTGGCCAGTGATAAATTCCGCAAAGCCATTGAAGAAATAGACAAGACTATTGACCATTTGCAAAAAACCAAAGAAGCCTTACTGTCTTCCGAAAATAATTTACGCCTTGCAAACAATAAAGCACAAGATTTATCTGTAAAGCGTTTGACACGCAACAATCCGACCATGGCGCAAAAATTTGCGGAAATAGATGCCGAAAAAATTGATATATAAAAGTGCAAAGGAGATAAATATGCGTATTTTGTTTAACTTTATAGCTTTATTTATGCTTGTTGCCTGCAACAAATCATTAGAACTGAAGCAAAGCGACAGCGGTCTGACTATTGAGCTTGATAAGGGACAGAAAGCAGTTATCCGCCTGTCCGAAAATCCGACTACCGGCTATGATTGGATATTTGAAATAGAACCGAAAAAACAAAAAACAATCTCAGTTATCTCGTCAAAATTTATTGTTGGCACTTCCGAGTTAATCGGTTCCGGCGGTATAAGAGAATATAAGTTTAAGGCGCATAAAGCGGGAAAAACTTTTATTCACGGTTATTATGTGCGACCGTGGGAAAAATTGGATAAAGAAACCGCTCTTCAAGTACATTATGAAGTTGAAGTAAAATAGTGAGCCACCATTCTGCCACGAATTCAAGTAAAAATTCTCTCTATGAGAAACGTATTAGAAACCCGGCTGACGGGGAAAACTCGGCTGACGCGAGTAAATGCGCCGTAATTTTTTGACGCCATATACAAAGAAGTACACAAGGAAACAGGCACGGCTGACGGGGAAAACTCGGCTGACGTGAGTAAATGCGCCGTAATTTTTTGACGCCGTGTACAAAGAGGTACACAAGGAAACAGGCACGGCTGACGGGGAAAACTCGGCTGACGCGAGTAAATGCGCC
>JAKSUO010000052.1 GCA_024408895.1 Alphaproteobacteria bacterium
TTGTATGGTTACTTGATATGGCCAAAGCTTTTTTATCGATGATGATTGGTAATTTAGAACTTATCATGTTTTTTCTTTACCGTATTAAGGATTTCCTTGAAATTGATTACACCGGTCAGTTTAGCCGATATCAGGAAAATTGCAAGTGCAAACACACCCAGAAACGCCAATTCAAGCAAGAGCCAAATTTTATGTTGCAATAGCTCGCCAAAACTTGCGGAAAGAATGTAATATAAACCATACACGAAAGCGCCGGTGAGGATTGAAATAAACGCAATTTTCAACATTTTTAGCAACAAAGGCCTTGTAAAATACCAATAATTTCTGTTTTGGAGGCCGATAATATATTGCCCGAGCGAAACAAAGGCGGCAATAGTTGTTGCTATGGCAATACCTATATGCCCAAAAAATTGCATTAAAACCAGATTAAAAATCAGATTCGCCGTGAACGAAACCGCGCTGTATTTCACCGGAGTAACTGTGTCTCCGCGTGCAAAAAAATTCGGCATTAATGCTTTGGTGATAACATAGCAAGGAAGGCCGACAGCGTAAGCAATAACGGCATACGCGGTTTTAACGGCGTCGCTCGGCAAGAATTTTCCGTGCTGAAACAGCAATGTGACAATCGGTTCGGCAAGCACAATCAGCAGCACTGTCGCCGGAAACGAGAGTAAAAAGCCGTATTCAACAGCTTTGTTTTGTGTTTTTAATGCTTCCTCGGTGTTTTGCGCTTTTAAATATTTTGACAAAATAGGCAGCAATGCCACGCTGATAGCCGCACCGACCACGCCGAGCGGCAACTGTTGTAATCTGTTGGCGTAATACAACCATGATACAGCGCCGGTTCCGACCAACGAAACCAAGATAGTGTCCACCGCCATATTGATTTGATATATTCCGGCACCGACAACTCCCGGTGCAATTCGTTTAAACAGCAAACGAATTTCGGGATTGCGCATAATTTTAGCAATATGAATATAAGGGTGTATTGTGACATCTGTTCGTTTAAGTGCCGCATATAACCATAAAACTTCTAAAATTCCGGCAAGTGTGATGCCCCACGCAATACCGTGTGCTGTTGTTGGCATAAAAGGAACAAAAACAAAGGCGGCAAAAATCATTGTTAAATTAAGGATAATCGGAGCGGTTGCCGGAGCGGCAAATTTTTCAAACGAATTTAAGATACCGCCCTGAAAAGAAACAATGGAAATCAGCAATAAAAACGGAAAAGTTATACGGCATAATTGCGTTGCCAGTTCCATTTTTCCGGCGTCATCACGAAACCCCGGTGCCAAAATATTTACAATATAAGGCATAAAAATTTCAAACAACACAACGAACAATCCGACAATCACAACCAAAACGGCAATCGCTTGTGCGGCAAAGAAAACCGATTTCTTTTTGCCTTCGGAAACCAGTTTTTGCGAAAAAATAGGGACAAATGCGCTGGTGAATGCCCCTTCGGCAAACAGACTGCGAAACAAATTTGGCAATTTAAAAGCAACCACAAAAGCGTCGGCCATTGCGCCTGCGCCCAAAAAGTTAGCCAATACCATATCACGCAAAAACCCTGTAATACGGCTCACAAAGGTTAAACCTCCGAAAGTTGCGACAGATTTAAAAAGCGACATTTCTTTCTCTTTGCTTTGTTTAATTTTGCGCTTACTGTAAACTAATTTAAGTTGTTTGTATATAAAAAGCTGATTTTTGTAACAAAAATTTCACATTTTGCAAAAAACACTTGACAAAACGAAATGTAAATGTTAATTTTAGACAAATGATACGAAATTACGGCGGATTTTATCTGCATTTTTGATAAAGGAAAAAGATAATGAGTGAGAGAGATAGATTCGTGAAAAATGGGGCAACGATTGTATGTCGCGGAACTTGCGATAGTGGTGTCCGCTTTTATCCGACTGTGTTAGCAGTTCAAAAGCACTTTAATAAGACCATTTGTGAGAACAGTATGGCTGATAATGTGAAAGCGAAATCCATGCCGGTAGAAAATAATAAAGTTGCAATGGCAGTAAATAAAGCAAAAACAGTTGAGAGATAGTTTTTTCAGATATATTCAATAAGGCGCTCGCTTTTGCGAGCTTTTTTTTACTCTGTCATTCTTCACCGAACGCAACACACCCTGTCATTCTTCACCGAACGCAGTGAGGGGGAGAATCTCCCTCGTTTTTGCACCGGTGCCGGATTGCAAGAGACTCTCGCCCTAGCGGGCAAGAGTGACAGAGTAAAAAACGGGCAAGAGTGACAGAGTATTTTTTTTACTGTCATTCTTCTACGAACATAACACCCACCCTGTCATTCTTCACCGAACGCAACACACCCTGTCATTCTTCACCGAACGCAGTGAGGGGGAGAATCTCCCTCGTTTTTGCACCGGTGCTATGTTTGGTAAACACTTGCCTATGATGTTATATAACTATGCCTAAAGTTATATGCCCTAAGTCATATTGTTATTTACAAAAAAGTATGTTACAAATGAACTTGTAAAACAAAATTGTGATTGGTCTTTCTACAAATAAACGAAGACTATTTAATAAAAAGGAGAAAAACAATGAGAATTAATGAATCAGGTCGTTCTATGATTGAAATGTTAGGCGTTCTGGCTATTATCGGTGTATTGTCTGTTGGCGGTATTGCCGGTTATACCAAAGCTATGAATAAATATAGAATAAATAAAGTTATTGATCAAGTTACCATGATTGTAACCAACATCAGAACTTTGTATGCAATGCAAAGAAACTATGACGGATTGAACGAAGAAAACGCTATTGCTATGGGTGTTATCCCGGATGAGTTGGGTACAACAGCAGATGATTTGGAAACAGGTAACCCGTATGGCGGTTCTGTGTTAATTAGAGCATCTGCACAAAATGCAAATGATGCTGATGGAAATAAAGCTTTTGAAGTTGCTTTTAACGGTTTATCTAAAGAAGCATGCGTTGCTTTGGCAACCGGTGACTGGGGTTCAGGCCACTCTGCCGGTTTGATTGCTATTGGCGCTTATGAAGAGGCTAACACTGAAGCAATTGATGACGCTACGCTTACGAGTAGTGGAGCACCGTGTACAGGTAGCGATAATGTAGCGTGTGCTGGTAATGCTGATGAACCTGTTCCAATGTCGGTAGTAAAAGCGGCATCGGCATGCGATTGCCCAGCAGGAACAAACTCATGCTCTGTTGTTTGGAAATATTTCTAAGCCACGTATAATTAACAAAAAAAAGTCGCCGATTCGTCGGCGATTTTTTTTACTCTGTCACTCTTGCCCGTTTTTTTATTCTGTCACTCTTGCGTTTCATTCCTCTGTCACTCTTGCCAAGCGTAGCGCCGGCGAGAGTCTCCTGCAACAAACACCGGTGCAAGAACGATAAAGATTCTCCCCGCGATTACATCGCGTGAAGAATGACAGGGTGGGTGTTGCGTTCGGTGAAGAATGACGGACAGAAATGAAGAATGACAGAATCATGCTTTCTTGAAAAGCAATGCCGCGCCGATAAGGCCGGCATTTGTGCTGCATAAAGCCGCTTTAATCGCCGGTGGATTGCGTGGTTCCAATAATTTTATCGCCGTATTGATTTTGGCATAATCAACGATTTTTGAAAGACTGCCTGAAAGCGCAATAACTTCCGTGTCTAAAAGCCTGTTCAGCACACTTAAACCGTTCAATAATCGTTCTTCCCATTCGCGATATGCAAGTTGCAACGGCTTATCGCCTTGTTGCACGGCATTGGCAATTTTAAAACAATCCGCTTCGTTGCTTCCATATTTTCGTGCTAAATCTTGCAAATCACGTCCGGAAAAATTAAAATCATATTCGCCGGAAGCACCGCATTTTCCGCGCACAACCTGTCCGTTGCAGATTATGCCGCAACCAACTGCTGTTCCGAGAGTTAGCATAATTCCGTGTTGAACACCTTTAAGCGTGCCGATACAATGTTCCGCCCACAATGCCGAAGTGGCGTCATTTTCAATAATGTAAGGTGTTTGGAAAATCTGGGAAAAGTTGATTTTATCGTATCCGATAGGCAAATTGTGAGGTTTTCCCTGTATCACATTTTCAAAAACAACACCGGCTGTTGCCAATGCGCAGCCGTCATAAACGGATTCTTGCGCAATTTTTTGCAATAAATTTTCTATTTCAGCGGAGGTTTTCGGAGTTGGTACACATTGAACAGGTGTCAACACAGTTGCGTTTTCATCAACAGTTGCCCAAGAAATTTTTGTGCCGCCAACATCAAAAGAAAGTATTTTCAAAGCTTTTCCCCTTTTTTAAAGGAATCTAAATGTTCCAATAATTCACCGCGTGTTAATTTGAAATTGCTATCCATCCATTTTTGTTCGGCAATACTTAATATTTGCCCGATTTGGCGATTATCTGTGCAACCAGAATTAACTAAATCTCGCCCTCTGAGTGGAAAAATAGGTACAACAGCATCTTCAATACTTTGCAAAATATCTTTAAGATTCGGCGCGTCAATATCATATATTGCCACAGTCAGTAAAAGTTTATCCAAGCAAAATTGCTTACCGTAACGATAGATTGCTTTTAGGCGTTCATTTTCAGAAATAACAATATTTTCCGACAATTCAATTCTTGCCCAACGCACAAAAATTTCCTTTTGTTTTTTGGTTAAGTGCAACGTTGCGGCGATTTTTTCCGCAAAGCCGGCATTTGGTTGATATAAGACAAATAATCGGCGCAGAAAATTACTCGGATAATGAATGCTTAGGACAATATCCGATAATCGTTGCAATGTCTCTAAATGTTCGGAATGAGGCAAGAAAAAATCCAATATATCATTATCTAATATAATTTTTAATGTTTTAGCCGCGTTTGGGGCTTCCAATAATTTGAAAAATTCATCGCGCACACATTCAATGGATAAGCTGCGCAACTTATCTTTATATTTTATGCACGCTGCCAACGATTCGTTATCCGGCGGTGTTTTACCGAAACGAGCATAAAAGCGGAAAAAACGCATAATACGAAGATAATCTTCCTGTATCCGATCTTCCGGATTGCCTATAAAACGCACAATTCCTTTTTCCAAGTCATTGATACCGTTGTAATAATCAAAAACATTACCGTCAATATCAGCATAAACGGCGTTTATTGTTAAGTCGCGTCCGGCCGCATCGGCACTCCAGTCATCGGTATATTCATATTGGACATTCTTTTTTGAAGTTTGAACACGCTTTCTGAGTGAAGATACTTCAAGAATCTGATTATCTATCACAACGCCGATTGCTCCGATTTTCAGCCCGATTGGAGTTGTTTTCAGCCCGTAGTTTTGACACGCTTCCACCAATTCATCGGGTGATAAATCTGTTGCCAAATCCAAATCAAAATCATTAAAGCCGGCTAAGGTATCACGCACGGCACCGCCAACAAAACGAATTATACCGCCGTAATCTTCAACAGCGTTAAACAGTTTCACAATATGCGCCGTACCCAAGAGTTTTGATGTATCCAAATAATCAGATTTCTGCATAAATAAAAAAATCCTTTGTAATTTTTTGCAAATTTTAATAGTTTATATATAATTCTTTCATATAATTCAAGCAAGTTAAAATGAAAAGGGAAAAATAAAATGTTTAAGTATTTACTTGTTTTTTGCGGACTTCTGATTTCAACGGTAGCTCAAGCGGCCGAACAAGCCAAGGTTTTGGGCGAATACGGCGATTGGGTTGCATGGGTATATAATGACCGTGGTAATCTGATTTGCTATATGTCTTCATTGCCGAAAAAAGATGAAGGCAAATATACAAGACGCGGCGATATTTATACAATGATTACTCATCGTCCGGCCGAAAAATCTTTTGATGAAGTTAGCTTTGTGGCAGGATACACTTATGATCCGAAAGCTCCGCTGACAGTTAAAATCGGCAATCAAACTTTCAATAAAACTTTTACGGAAGGCGATAAAGGCTGGATGGTTAACAGTGACGAAGATCGTAAGTTAATCGCGGCAATGAAACGTGGCGACCGTATGATTGTTGACGGCAAATCTAATCGCGGCACGGCAACCAAAGATACTTATTCATTAAAAGGGTTTAGCGCCGCTTATCAGGCAATTTCCGCCAAGTGTAAGAAAAGATAAGTATGGCTAAGATTGAACTAATCGGCTTAAGTAAAGATGAATTGCAAAAGGCTTTAACCGACATCGGTGAAAAGCCTTTTCGCGCTAAACAGCTATGGCAGTGGCTATATTATTTTGGTGAAACGGATTTTGAAAAGATGAGCAACCTTTCAAAGGCGCTGCGCCAAAAGTTGGCCGAAAATTTTACCGTTACCAGACCAAAAATCGTTGCCGAGCAACTGTCATCGGATAAAACGCGTAAATGGCTTTTGGAATTTGCCGATGGTCAACGCGTTGAAATGGTTTATATTCCGGAAGATGATAGGGGAGCAGTGTGTATTTCTACCCAAGTCGGCTGTGCGGTGGGGTGTAAATTTTGTCATACCGGCAGTCAAAAACTAACCCGCAATTTGACAGCCGCTGAAATTGTCAGCCAGTTTATGGTGGCGCGTGATACTTATGGCGAATGGCCGAGTCCGACTAACGAAATTCGTTATCTTTCCAATATTGTCGTTATGGGAATGGGCGAGCCTTTACATAATCTTCAAAACACAATCAAGGCTTTGAATATTTTAACGGATGGCGATGGTATTGCTATTTCTCGCCGCCGTATCACTATGTCAACTTCAGGTATTGCGCCGAATATTGTTTGTGCCTTACAGGAAACCGGCGTGCGTTTGGCAATTTCTTTGCACGCGCCGAATAATGATTTACGTTCTAAGATTATGCCGATTAATGATAAATATCCGTTGGAAGAAGTTTTGTCGGCTTGTCGCGAATATCAAAAAGATGACGGTAGCAGATATATTACCTTTGAATATTTGATGTTGGATGGGATTAATGATTCTTTGGAATGTGCGCGCGAGTTGATTGCCTTGATGAAAAAATATAAATTACGAGCCAGTTTTAATTTAATTCCGTTCAATCCGTGGCCAGGGTGTTCTTTTACGCCAAGTTCCAACGGCAGAGTGCGCGCTTTTGCCAAAGAATTGGAAAATGCCGGATTCGCTGCACCGGTGCGCGTGGCGCGCGGCCAAGATATTTTGGCCGCATGCGGACAACTGAAATCGCAAAAAGATAAGGAAAAATAAACCGTCAAATAAGGCCGATTTTTTGCGCGGTTATAACGGCTTGTGTCCGATTCGTTACATGCAATGAGCGCAACAAGGCATTAATATGCAGTTTAACTGTGGATTCGGAAACTCCCATATCATAAGCAATTTGTTTGTTGGATTTGCCTTGCGCAATTAAATCCAAGACTTGTGATTGTCTGTTTGTGAGCATTTTAACTCCGTTATTTCGGCTGCCGAAGTTATTGGTAACCGTTCCGTCAAGCAATGTCGGCGGCACATAAGTTCCCTCATCTATAACCAATTTAATGGCATTGGCAAACACTTTTATTTCGGAACGTTTCGGAATATAGCCTTTAACACCGGTAGATAATATGGCGCGTATAGCTCTGCTGTCTTCGGACGCGGAAACCACAATGATTTTAGTTTTAGGTGCAATGGCGCGAATTTGTTTTAACGCATCAAGCCACGGCATATCTTGCATATCTACATCTAAAATAAGTAGGTCAACAGAACTGTCTTCTTGTAAATTCTTAATAACCTGAGAATAGCCGGAAGCCTGAAAAATGGCGGCATTCGGGACAATCTGCTCTATGTGCATTGCCAATCCATCACGAAAAAGTGCATGATCATCTGCAATCAGAATTTTCATAACTAATCTCCTCAAATTTTTATATAATCGCCAATTTATATATTGCCGATTGAGCGTATTTAAAGACGTCCAAAGAGAATAGTCCTGTTATTTTTTAGGTAGAGCAATATACTCCACACCGGCTTCCTTAAACATTTCTGCCGAATAATTGAGTTTGTCGCGCCAAGTGTTTTTCGGGTCATTGGCATCGGTTTTAAACTCATAAGTTACGACAGTTTTAATACCCGCCTGAATAATGGCACGAGCGCAATCTGTGCATGGTGTGAGTGTGCAGAAAATTGTGCAGCCGCGAAGAGATGTTCCGGTCAAACAGGCATTATAGATGGCATTGCGTTCAGCGTGTTCAAAAAAGTCGTATTTAGTCGGGCGCTCCATGC
>JAKSUO010000053.1 GCA_024408895.1 Alphaproteobacteria bacterium
GAGCCTTATAGGCGTATAAGAAGAACCGCCGGCTAGGCCGGCGGGTTCCTTTTTTATACCTTTTTCCATGTTGTGCCGCTTGGGGAGTCCTCTAACACAATGCCACGCTCTTTTAACTCGTTACGAATGTTGTCGGCGGTTGCCCAATCCTTGTTCTTTTTAGCTTCAGCACGCTTGGCAATCAAAACTTCAATTTCGGCGGTGTCGTCATTTGCATTGTTACCCTTAAACCATGCTTCCGGATCATTATACAACAAGCCGAGCATATACGCATCGGCTGTAAGCTGCGATTTCAACCGGCTGCGCTCTTCGGTATTTTCCGCCTTGTTGAGAGCGTTAACCGTTTCATGCAGATAAGATAACGCCAGAGGTGTGTTCAAATCATCTGCCAGAGCGATAATCAACTTTTCACTCGGTTCAGTTTTAACCGTTGGCACATCGGCATTTTTTAAAAGTGCATTGTAGAACTTATCCAAAATACCTTTGGCTTGTTGCAAACCCTCAAACGTAAAATTAAACGGTTGATGATAGTGAGTGGTCAAAAACAGTAAGCGCAAGGCTTCCGCCGGATGT
The DNA here is from genome assembly GCA_024408895.1 of Alphaproteobacteria bacterium. Classification (GTDB taxonomy): domain Bacteria; phylum Pseudomonadota; class Alphaproteobacteria; order RF32; family CAG-239; genus RUG410. Next base: position 574 of record JAKSUO010000053.1, read on the forward strand.
TGTGCCAGAATCTCGTCAACAGTATAAAAATTGCCCAAGGATTTTGACATTTTAACACCGTTAATCATTAACATTCCGGTATGTATCCAATAGTGGGCAAAATGTGTTCCGGGAAAAGCGCCGCAAGATTGCGCCAACTCATTCTCGTGGTGCGGAAAAATTAAGTCATTACCGCCACCGTGAATATCAAAATCATTGCCGAGTAGTTTGGAACTCATTGCCGAACATTCCAAATGCCATCCCGGACGACCGTAGCCCCACGGGCTGTCCCAACCTGGTTGATCGGTATCTGATGGTTTCCATAAAATAAAATCAGCCGGATTTTTTTTGTAATCGGCGACTTCAATACGCGCGCCGGCAAGCATTTCTTTCATGGAACGACCGGAAAGCGAGCCGTATGACGGCATAGAATCTACATCAAACAAAACCTGCTTTTGTGCTTCATAAGCATGACCGTTTTCCAGTAACTTTTTTACCAACTCAATCATATCGGCAATATATTCGGTGGCACGCGGACGATAATTCGGCGACAAAACATTGAGCTTTTTCATATCTTCAAGATACCATTGATAAGTTTGCTCGGTAATTTCACGAATAGGTTTTCCGGTTTCTTTATGTTTGTTTAAAATCTTATCATCTACATCGGTAATGTTTGAAACATAGGTTACATGCTCTTTGCCGTAAATGTGACAAAGCAAACGATACAAAACATCATAGACAACCGGCGTTTTAGCATTGCCTAAATGCGCCTTGTCATAAACGGTTGGTCCGCAGACATACATTCTGACATTATTTTCATCAATCGGTGTAAACGGAACTTTGCGTTGTTTTAAAGTATCGTGTATGTATATTTGTGTCATTGCTCTTTTCCATATATCAGGCTGTTTCGCCTTTTAATCTTTTAAGCGTTTTTTCATAACCGATAAGCGGTAACAATGTTTTTAATTCCGGTCCGTTATCCAACGCCGTTAAGGCTTTACGAATCGGGTGGAACAATTCTTTGCCTTTTTTGCCGCTTTTTTCTTTAACCACATTCAACCAAGCATTGAAAGTGTTATCATCCCATGGTTCCGGTGGCAAAACAGAAGCGGACAAATCAGTGAGTTCTTTGTCTTCCATAATCGGGGTGACGGCATTGTTGCAAATATTTTCCCATATCTGAATATCGGCGGCAACCGTCAAATTAGGACGTACTTTTTCCCAGAATTCCGGCGTGATATTATATCTGTCTTTAATCAGCTCATACGGCATTGAACGCACAAATTTGGTGTTGAAATGCTTAAGTTCCTCTTCGTCAAATTTCGGTTGCGAACGACCGAGTTTTGTAAAGTCCAGCGAAGCGGCCAGCTTATCTAAAGAGTAATACGGCTCAATGGAATCCGATGTGCCGAGTTTGGCTAAAAATGAGCATATTGCAAGAGCCTCTACACCATCAGCTTTTAATTCACGCACACCCAAACTTCCTAAACGTTTGGAAAGTTTGCCCTCTTTGCCAGTGAGCAAAGGTAAATGAGCAAAGGTTGGAACATTTCCGCCAATGGCCTCAAACATTTGAATTTGCGACGCCGTATTTGTTACATGGTCTTCACCGCGCACAATGTGGGTGATGCCAAAATCGGAATCATCCACGCAAGACGGAAAGTGATATAAATAGCTACCATCTTCACGAATGATAATAGGATCGCTTAACTTTTCAGCCTCATATTGACAATGGCCACGGACAATGTCGTCCCACTCAATAATCCCCGGGAGCAATTTAAAACGATAGTGCGGTTTGCGTCCTTCGGCTTTAAATTTTGCCAAATCTTCGGCGGTATAGTGCAAAGCCTGACGATCATAAATCGGCGCAATGCCTTTAGACATTGCACGTTTTCGTTTAATTTGCAATTCTTCCGGTGTGTCATAACAGGCATAAATGCGCCCTTCGGCAATTAATTTATCGCGCAAAGCGTTATAACGCTCAAAACGCGCCGATTGACGTGCTTCTTCGCACCAATTAAAGCCGAGCCATTGCAAACTTTCGCGCATGGCATCTTCATATTCTTTTTTGGAACGGACAAAATCCGTATCATCAATACGGAGCATAAATTTACCGCCCAACTTTTTGGCGAGCAACCAGTTGAATAGGGCAGTTCGCGTGTTACCGATATGCATAAGACCCGTCGGAGTCGGGGCAAATCTCACTTTTATAGCTGACATTTTTGTACCTAAAAAAATTATTAACGACAGTATAATATAGAGTTTGTATTGTAAATTCAACACTAAAATACGTTGGATTGATAAAAAGTGATTTTTTATTCGTCCGATGCACTACTGACGCGAGTTTCCAAATCTTCCAAAAACCACGATATTTCATCGTCGTATTCTTCGTGAATTTGTTGTTGAAAATATTGACGATAATAAATTAAAAAACTTGTTTCGCCGAACTTGATGTCACGAACTTTAATATAACCGTCTGTTTCGTGTATTACAAAAATAACGGGTATGCCTTGCGGAGTTTCGCTTTCATCGGAATTTTGAAGCTTATTGAAAAAAATGGTGCAATGAACGTCGGTATTTTTAGTGCCGGTAATTACTTTATCCACTTGAAAAGAAATTGTACCCTTTTGGATATCTAATGAGTAGGACTTATATAAATTTTCCATATAACGCGAAAACAAATCAACATATTTTTTTTGTTGCTCGCCGGACATTGTGCGCCAATATTTGCCGATAACAAATTTTGCGGCATAAGGTAAATCGGCGTCATTATGCAAAATATTATCCAATTTTTCATATTTTTCGGACGAGTCTGACGATGTTAATATTTGTAAAATTTCATCGCCTTTATTTTGTCCCCAAGCACTTGCCGCTTGGGAACTCACGTTTGCAATGGTTGTCGGCGTATAAAACATCAATGCCAAAAATAATGTGATAAGTTGCAAAAAATATTTTATTTTCATAGAGAATCCTGTATCGTTTATTTATATATACTAATATTAGCACGATGGAAACAAAATGAAAGTAATTTTAACGTTAGTCGCAATATTTTTTGCATTGCATGCGCAGAATGTTTCGGCGCAACCAATGCCGTATGCGCAAGAAGAAACTGCGTATGAGGAAGTTCCAACTGAATACGCACCTCAGGAACAAGAGGGTTTTCACTATGGAAGACAGGTACAAAGACCGGTTTATATAGATGAAGAAATTATGTATGCCAAACCAATGCCTATGCAATATTCGGCGGCGGTGAACTCCTTACAAGCAATTATGCGACGTGGCAAAATTCGTTGTGGAAGTAATTTACGCGTTAAATCGTATGCACATCTGGATGATGGAGTTTGGTCCGGTATAGATGCTGATTTTTGCAGAGTGTTTGCATTGGCAATTTTAGGAGATAACAAAAAATTTGAAATGGTTGATGTGAAACCGAGCGACGCGGCTAAAGCGCTTGATAGCGGCAAAATAGACGTTATGTTGAGCGGCGCGTCTTATTCGGCAGCCATGGAAACATCACACAAGGCATTGAGCGCAGGATTGTTGTATTATGACCATCAAGTGCTGCTGACAACAAATGAAATCGGCGAAAAAAACGAGGATTTGCGTGGCAAAAAAATATGTATCTCAACCGATACGGATTATTACAAAAATTTTGAAGATTATAATATGCAATATGCTTTGGATGTTAAATATTTAACTTTCGCTAATTTGGATAAGGCAAAAGAAGCATTTTTACTCAAACGTTGCGATATGATGACGGCAAGCGGATTAATGCTAAACGGTATTTTGCTTGATTTACCTAAAACAAAGGCAAAAATTGTTAAAACGCATATTGCATTGCATCCGATATATGCTTTCGTTCAAAAAAATAATAACGAGTTGCGTTTGGCAATTAAGTGGGTTTTGAATGCGTTGCTGTTGGCTGAACAATATGGTATAACGGCACAAAACTTAATTTTCTTTGCGACTAATGATAATCCGGAAGTGCGTAATTTGTTGGGGGATAATCCGCAATTGTGGCAGAATTTGGGGCTACGCCCGACGTGGGTGCGTGAGGTAATTTCGTTGGTTGGCAATTATGCCGATATTTATGATAAAAACGTTGGCAAGGATTCCGATTATAACCTTGAACGTCGCGAAGGACGATTGGTTAAAAACGGCGGTACGATATATCCTGTTCCGTTTATGTAAAGCTGATATTTCTTTTATCATTGCATATAAGAGGGAGTTTATTTGATTCTCCGATGTTACTGTTCTCATCTTCTCCCCACTCAAAAACAAAAAAGCCACCCGTTTAGGTGGCCTTTTGTTTTTGGTAGGAGAGAACTTGCCGTTTGTGAACCGATTAACTTAACCGTTCTCAAGGAAATATCTTAAAAGGCAAGAATTTTCACTCTTGCCTTTCTTTTTTATAACAATCATTTAGTTCTCTTTTCTATATTTTCTTCTGTTATAGGCACACAACCGATTTCATCATCCCAAGTCAGACAATCATCACGACAAACTTTCTGAATGGGATCATAAATTTTACCCATATCTAAACAAAACATTTTATCATCAAACCACAAATATCCTAGAACAAATATAACTAAAATACCTATTATAGCGCAAATAGCTTTTATAGTTTGATATGTGTAACGGAAAACAGACCTAATACTCATTGCATCACCCAACTAAAAGAAACAAACGATGGCAAAAACTCTTTGGAATTTTTACAATAGTCTTAAATATTGCTATGTATTCAATATTTTTCATTTATACCTTTAACTCTAAAAGAATTACAAGCTTCTCTTGAATTAGAATATAAACCACTTTGAGCTCGTTGTCTACCAATTTCGTTCACTGCGCTCATCGCTTTCAGCGACCGGCATGCTCACGCCTGCCTTTCGCTTGTAGTCGAACTCTCTTGCCGAGTTCTCATCTTCTCCCCACTCAAAAACAAAAAGCCACCCGTTTAGGTGGCCTTTTGTTTTTGGCAGGGGCAGAAAGATTACTTCACTTCGTTTCGTTCACTGCGCTCATCGCTTTCAGCGACCGGCATGCTCACGCCTGCCTTTCGCTTGTAGTCGAACTCTCTTGCCGAGTTCTCATCTTCTCCCCACTCAAAAACAAAAAAGCCACCTGTTTAGGTGGCCTTTTGTTTTTGGCAGGGGCAGAAAGATTCGAACTCTCGACACTCGGTTTTGGAGACCGATGCTCTACCAACTGAGCTATACCCCTAACAAACTGAAATGCTTATAAAACATTTCCTTTCACAAATCAAGAACTTTTTTGCAACTCCTCACATTTATTGCCTTTTCTGCGCTAAGAATATTGGCAATATTCACTCTTTATTATGTATGTTTCTCAGCAGTGATAAAATCGTGCGCCTAATATTGGGAGTGCTTTGGTGGAAAAGGTGCAGAAGTTCCCAATCGCGGGTAGTTAATTTTTGGGGAGTACTTTTAATATCTTTAATAAGATAGTTTATACAGTAATCGCAAATACTAAACTGCATCGTGCTCTTTGTGCTTTTTTGAACCATGGTTTTATTCCCATATAATTATGTCGTCCAGATAGCAAGTTTATATTTTGAAAAATACAACTAAAAATATATTTTTTCAACAAAATAATGCATATATCCTCAAAATAGAATATCTTTTTTCCTGTGTAATGTTTTATTTGAAATTATATAAATAAGGCGGTTGATTTGTTTGCGGTATTGTATAAACAATAAGCCGACTGTCATAATAGGCAATTTTGCATACCAGACAGCCGGCTTATAGAGAGTAACTCGTTAAAGAGTTTTATTAATTAGCTTTTTTCAAAGCTTCACCTAAAGCCTCTCCGAGAGAAGAACCAGAGGTCGTGTTGGAATATTCTTCCAATACTTTCTTTTCTTCATCTAATTCATAGGCTTTGATAGACAATCCGATTTTGACATTCTTCTTATCTACGGAAGTGATTTTAGCTTCAACTACATCACCTTCTTTGAAGTTTTCCGGATTTTGTAAAGCTTTTTCTTTAGAAAGATCAGCTTTTTTGATAACGGCTGTTAAACCTTCAACGTCAACGGTAACACCTTTTTCGTCGGTAGATTTAACAATAGCTTTAACAATTTCGCCTTTTTTCAAGTTAGCTAAAGCTTGTGAAACGTTATCTTCGGACAATTGTTTAATGCCCAAACTGATGCGTTCTTTTTCAACATCAACGTCAATGATTTTTGCTTCAATTTCCATACCTTTGGAGTAATCTTTAACAGCTTCCTCGCCGGATTTTTCCCAAGAAATATCAGATAAGTGAATCATTCCGTCAATTTCATCCGTTAAACCGATAAACAAACCGAATTCGGTAATATTTTTGATTTTACCGGTGATAACAGAGCTAACCGGATGCTCTTCAATGTAAGCAGCCCAAGGGTTAGGCATACATTGTTTAATGCCGAGGCTGATACGTCTCTTGTCGCCATCTACTTCCAAAACGCGAACTTCAACTTCTTCGGAAGTGGAAACGATTTTACCCGGATGAACGTTCTTTCTTGTCCAGCTCATTTCAGAAACGTGAACTAAACCTTCAATGCCGTCTTCCAGTTCAACAAAAGCACCGTAATCGGTAATATTGGTAACTTTACCTTTGTAAACTTCACCAACTTGATATCTTTCGGCAACTGCTTGCCATGGGTCATTTTCAAGTTGTTTCATACCTAAACTGATGCGTTGAGTGTCTTCGTTGAAACGAATAACTTGAACCTTAACGTTTTGACCAACCGTCAAAACTTCTGCCGGATGATTGATGCGCTTCCAAGAAATATCGGTAACGTGCAACAAACCATCAACACCACCTAAATCAATGAATGCACCGTAGTCGGTAATATTTTTAACAACACCGTCCAGAATAGCGCCTTCTTTAATGCCGTCAATCAATTCGGCACGGGCTTCAGCTCTGGTTTCTTCCAAAACAATGCGGCGAGAAACAACGATATTGCCTCTGATTTTATCCATTTTCAAAATTTGGAACGGTTGAGAAATGCCCATCAACGGAGATATATCTCTAATCGGACGAATATCAATTTGTGAGCCAGGCAAGAAAGCAATAGCACCGTTTAAATCAACGGTAAAGCCACCTTTAACGCGGCCAAAAATAATACCGTTAACGCGTTCACCGGCATTCATGGATTTTTCCAGATCTGCCCAAACTTCTTCGCGGCGTGCTTTTTCACGAGATAATACGATGTTGCCGTCTTTATCTTCGTAGCGATCAACCAAAACTTCTACAACATCACCGACATTCAATACAGGATTTGTTCCGAATTCGCGAACCGGAATGTTGCCTTCCGATTTCAAACCGACATCAACGGTTACAAAATCAGGTGTAATTTTAACGATAGTACCTTTAACAACGGTACCGATAATGCCGTTATCACCGAATTGTTCATTGAGCAAATCGGCAAAATTTTCAGTCATTTCCGGCATAGTAAATTATGTACCAGACATGTAAATTTTAATTTCAAAAATGCCAACATTACAAAAAAAGGTGCACTATTGCAACGTTAAATAGAGATG
>JAKSUO010000054.1 GCA_024408895.1 Alphaproteobacteria bacterium
ATCACCGAAAAAGATAAAAAAGATTTGCAATTTGCGTTGGAATTAGGCGTTGACTGGGTGTGTTTATCCTTTGTACAGAGTACGGAAGATATTAAAATGGCACGCAAATTAATCGGTGATAAAGCGTGGATCATTTCCAAACTGGAAAAACCAAGCGCAATAGATGAACTTGATGAAATTATTCACCAGTCTGACGGTATTATGGTGGCGCGTGGAGATTTAGGGGTGGAATGTCCGATACAAACCGTGCCGGTGCTGCAAAAACGCATTGTAAAAACCTGCCGAAAATATGGCAGACCGGTTATTGTGGCAACACAAATGTTGGAATCTATGATTAATAATCCAACACCAACCAGAGCAGAAGTTTCTGATGTAGCAACCGCCGTTTACGATGGCGCCGACGCTGTTATGCTTTCAGCAGAAACAGCAACGGGACTTTATCCGGCCGAAACAGTCGCTATGATGCACCATATTATATCTCAAGTAGAGGCTGACCCGTCATACTATGTACGAATTCAACGCGATAAAGACTTGTCTGCATGTGACGATATGGCCGATGCCATAACTTATGCCGCCAGCGAATTACCACAAATTCTGCCTAATGTGGCGGCAATTGTTACCTATACAAACAGTGGCTTTACTACTTTTTCTATGGCACGCGAACGCCCCAACCTGCCTATTTTGGCAGTTACCGTTTCGCAACAAGTTGCAAGTCGTTTGGGTATTGTCTGGGGCGTTAAAAGCACACTTTGCAAAGGAATGTTTGAGGATTTTGCCAAATTGGAAGATGTAGCCTTGTCGGCATCGCGTTATCATAAAATCGGCAACAAAGGCGATTATCTCATCATAACTGCAGGTTTTCCTATTGGGCAAAAGGGTATGACAAACCTTCTGCACGCAGTCAAAATCTAAGCATTTGCATAATTTTATTTAGCATTGCTTTTATTTATCAATGGATAGGCTTAACCATTTGCCTTTTGTGTCTTTATAATGCTGTTCGGCATCATAATACTTCACATTCAGGTTTAACTTTTTAGCGGTCAACTTGCCCATTGATTTTAGCAATTGCAAACCGGAAACGTAATAGTCATGACGTGCTTTAACCTCATTAACTTGCGAAGAAAGCAATGTTTGATAGGCATTCAATACATCCAAAATCGTCCGATTTCCCAATGCCTCTTCTTTCTGCGTGCCTTCCAAAGCAATAGCAGATGCTTTCACCTGTTCTTTGATTGAGGTAATGTTGGCTTTTGTTGTTTGCATCATTTCCCAACTTCCGGTTACACCGAATTTGACATTACTTTCGGCCGCACGCAAATTTTCTTCTGCTTTCCATTTTTGATATTTGCTTTTGCGAATAGCTGCACGAGTCGCTCCGCCGGTGTACAAAGGAACATTCATATCCACCACATATTCAGTGCTGCGGTTAGTCGGATCTCTGAAAGTGTTTGAAGATACCGTAGTTTTTCCTTTAGAAGCCGTAAAGCTGACATCCGGAAGCAATGCCCCCTCTTTGCTGGAAACACTGTAATCGGCCGCCTGTAATGTTTTTTTAGCCGCTTTCAATTCGTAGTTATGGCTGTCAGCATATTGTAATGCCTCTGCAAAGTTGGTTGGAAACAAAGCAGCCAAATTCTCAGGGAACTTTACATCAGACGGTTCTTTACCGATAATATCCAGATAATTGGCACGAGAAATTGCTAAATTTCCCTCGGCTGAAACCAACTCCGATTGCGCCAACGCATAACTGGCTCTGGATTGAGCAACATCGGTTCTGGTTACTTCGCCAACATTATAGCGCGCCATTGTTTCATCCAACTGTTTTTTCAATAAATGCTCATTATTTTTTTGCAATTTCACAATCGCTTCATCACGAACAACATCCAAATATGCCGAAGAAGCATCCAAAAGAACGCTTTGTTCAACCGCATACAAAGTATCAATACCGGCTTTAGCTGCCCTGTCTGCAGCTTTAACCGAATTATATGTTTGGAAGCCGCTAAACAATGATTGCTTAACTATCCCGTTATAGCCTTTTGCATATCCATCGTTAGTTTTTGTGCCGGTTGTTTTGGCATGTGTATCTCTGTAATTTGCACCAACTGCAATAGTCGGACGGAATCCGGAGCGTGCTGCTGCCGCATCTTCATTGGTTGCTCCGCTACCGGCACGTTCAGCGTGCAAAATCGGATTTGTATTATACGCATTGCTCATTGCTTCAAAAATTGTATCGGCTGACGCATCTGCTATCCATAAAGTTCCGGCTGTCGCCATTAAAACCACGTTCAGTGTATTCTTTTTCATACCAACTCCTATTTCAAAACATATCTTTTGTGTATTTTTTAGCTTAGCTTATTTATTTTTGCAAATTTTATGTTTAAGTTATCTTCATATAAGAGAGAAAATGAGTAAATTTTAAATAATTTTCAATGAATATCATTTATCTTTCGGTATAAAATGGTATGTTAATGTTATAGGAGAGTTATTGTGAAAGAAGATAAAAGTGATTTGCGTGAAATGGATTATGCCAGGCTAAAGCTGTCTATTGAACACTATATAAAATATTTTATCGGTAAACGCGCTTGCGAGCTGACTAAAGAAGAAGCATTTACGGTTGTGGCTTTGGCAGTGCGCGAATTTGCCATGGATAAAATGTATGAAACAATTGCCCGCTATAATCAAACAGGCACAAAACACGTTTATTATCTTTCCATTGAATATTTAATTGGTCGTTCGCTTGAAAATAACTTATATAACCTTAACTTATACGACATATTAAAAGAAATTAAAATAGACGGATTTCCCGATATTTATTTGCAAGATATCTTTGATGCCGAATATGATCCGGCGCTTGGCAACGGCGGTCTTGGGCGGTTGGCTGCCGATTATCTTGATTCAATGGCCTCTCTCGGCATTCCGGGATTTGGATATGGTATAAATTACCAATTCGGCTTGTTTAAGCAAAAATTTGAAAACGGATATCAGGTAGAACAATCTGACAGTTGGCTTGAAGAAAATTCGCCATGGCAATTTGCCCGCTATGACCGAACGGTAACTATTCCGATTGGCGGCCATGTGGATATGTACACAAAACCAGACGGTAAAGTCGGTTACATTTGGACGGACACCCACCGCTTGTATGGCGTTCCGTATGATTTTCCGATTGTCGGATACAACGGGAAAGCCGTTAATTATCTGCGTCTGTTCTCAGCCAAAACCGATGAAGAGTTGGATTTAAGCATCTTTAACAGCGGCGGTTATATTGATGCCGTTAGTGATAAAATTCGTACGGAAACCATTTCCAAAGTTCTTTACCCTTCCGACAACATAGAACAAGGTAAAGAGTTGCGTTTGACGCAGCAATACTTTTTTGTTTCTTGCGCCATTCAGGATATTATTCGTCGTTTCTTAGAAAAAAGCAATGATTTCAACAAATTACCTGATTATGTTTGCATTCAATTAAATGACACACATCCGGCATTAGCTATTGTTGAAATGATGCGACAATTATTGGATGTATATGGTCAGGAGTGGGACGAATCGTGGAACATTGTTACGAAAGTTTTCGCTTACACAAACCACACACTGTTACCAGAAGCATTGGAAAAATGGCGCAGTAATATCATCGGACGTATTTTGCCACGCCATCTGCAAATTATTTACGAAATCAACAGACGATTTATGGAATTTGCGCGCAGCAAGTTTGGTGAAAACGGTTATAAACTCGGAAAAGTTTCCATCGTGGACGGCGAAGGAGACAATCAGACTATTCGGATGGCCAACCTATCAATTGTCGGCTCTTTTTCCGTTAACGGCGTTGCTAAATTACACAGTGAACTGATTAAAAAATCATTGGTACCGGAATTTTATGAACTTTGGCCGGAAAAATTCCAAAATGTCACAAACGGTATCACACCGCGTCGCTGGTTAGTGCATGCCAACCATGATTTAGCCACACTCATATCCGATAAAATCGGTAAAGATTGGATTACCAAATTAGATTTGTTGCGCAAATTAGAAGAATACGCTCAGAATAAAGACTTTGTGCAGGCATTTGCTGATGTCAAACGCAAAAACAAAAAATTATTAATTCAGCACGTTTATAAGGCAACTCATACCATGATTGATCCACATAGTATGTACATTGTGCATGCTAAGCGCATTCATGAATATAAGCGACAATTAATGACAATTTTGCAAGTTATCGGTGAATATCTGCAAATTATTCAAGATCATGCAAGACCGGCTGTACCGAAAACATATATTTTTGCAGGCAAAGCCGCGCCGTCATACATGGTTGCCAAACTCATTATTAAATTAATTAACAATGTTGCGGAAGTCATTAATAACGATGAACGCGCCAATAAATATCTCAAGGTTGTCTTTATTCCGGACTACAAGGTCTCTGTTGCAGAATATTTGATTCCGGCGGCAGATGTCAGCTGTCAAGTTTCAACGGCCGGTTTTGAGGCTTCGGGTACCAGCAATATGAAATTTGCCTTAAACGGAGCTTTAACTGTCGGAACTTATGATGGCGCTAACATTGAAATCCGCGAGGCAGTCGGCGAAGATAACTTTTATTTGTTCGGTTTAACGGAAGATGAAATTCGTGCTAAGCGTGTTTCGTATAATCCGCGCGACATATACGAAAATTCCGAATATATCAAACGCATTTTAAATTCTTTGAATTCAACAATGTTTGCCGATGCCAATTATCCTCAACAATTCAGACAACTTTTTGATTCCGCGTTAATCAATGGTTATCATTTTGTTTTGGCTGACTTGGAATCTTTCAATCAGGCTATTCATCAGGCCGAAAAGGATTATGAAAATAAGGAAATCTGGTTTAAAAAAGCTATCTACAACATTGCCCGAATCGGCTATTTTTCAAGCGACCGTTCGGTTATAGAATATGCGAAAAATATATGGCACGTTAAATCCGTTTAGCCATTATTTGCCGACAATTAAAAAGCGGAGACTTTGCACCTCCGCTTTTTTGTTTTATTTGCCTTTGTTGATTGGAATTTTTTTGCCCGTATTTTCTTTCATTTCCGTCTTTGGAATCACGATTGTCAAAATACCGTCCTTAAATACGGCTTCAATTCTGTCTTCATCAATATTATCAGGCAAGCGAACAGAACGGCTGAAAGCACCCGAAGACGTTTCTTTTATATAATATGACTTATTTTGTTCTTCGGTAGTTTCTTTGCGCTCCCCGCTCAAGGTTAGTATTGCATCTTTTATTGTCACGTTCACATTATTTTCATCCATTCCCGGCAATTCGGCTTTGATTTCAATTTTATCCTGTAAATCGGCAACATCCATTTTCGGTCCGATAAACCTTTGATCCGGCATTTTCTGCGGACTAAAAATCATTGTATCAAACAGCGTATCAAACGCATCAGGATATACATGAACTTGCGATTTCGCCGGCATAGACATCAACACAGATGCAGCCAAAGCCGGCAAGATTATCTTTTTCATTTTCAACACTCCTTTGTTAAGTTTACAGTTCCTAAAAATTGCTAGAACTTCTGATAAATATCTAGTAAGCAGATTTCTGAATTGCAACGATTTGGCTTACATTTTATCGTTTTTGACTATTTTTCAAAAAAGTTCTTGCAATATAAAAAATATGGTGTAAATATGTATTCGGTCGTCGGGGCGTAGCTCAGCCTGGTAGAGCGCTTGGTTTGGGACCAAGATGTCGCGTGTTCGAATCTCGTCGCCCCGACCACACATGACAAAGGCCTCTAGAGAGGATGTTCTCTAGAGGCTTTCTTATTGAAAATAAAGGATTTTTTCCTTCTAATAAAAAGTTCGAATAAAGCAATTTTAAAACTTTCCTTTTTTCATCAAAATTCGAACTTTCATAAATCTCAGGTATCTTAGACACTAAGTTTATCAAGTCTTCCAAGCTGTTTAACCCTTGTTTTGTTACTTCATTATAGCGTGTCAATTTTCTGTCTGTCGCTTCTATCTGTTTGGTAATATCATTATATTTTTTATTATATTGTTCCTGTGTAATACTATTATTAAGACGCATATCAAGCAACGTGTCCAACCTGTTCTCTAACTGTGTTCTCTTGCTTTTCAAAATCCGTCTTTCCTCAATTTCTATCTTATGCTTTTCCTTAACTTCTTCTTGTATCAAAACCAAAGCTTCCTCAAGCAACGTTAACGGCATTTTTTTGAGCCTACATAGGTCATCTTTAATTTTAGCGTCAATTATATTCTCGTTAATTCGAGTGTCTTTACAATGAGGGCAAAACAAATATCTGTGTGTGCGCCCGTTTGGCTTGTGCTTGATATCCGGCGTTATCATCTTTCCGCAATGCTTGCAAAATATCATACCGCGATACATATCATCTACTTTTCGCTTTCTATGGAAAGACCTCCCGAGAAGGAGGCCTTGACATTTATCAAAAAGTTCTTTGCTTATAAGCTTTTCGTAATTGTGAGGGTAAAGCTGATTGTAACACCGCATAAATCCGCAGTAAAAAGGATTCTTGAGCATACTTATAATCGTTTGCTTATGCACCTTATTGCCGCGTATTGTCTGAAATCCTAATTCTTCTGCCATACGTGTTAAATCAGCCAAAGTGTAAATTTCGCTTGCGTATTCATAAAACAGCTTTCTGACAATCGGTCCCATGACTGGGTCAATAACAATAGTCGTTTGATGCCGGCTTGTGCGTTGATTCAAATACCCGACAGGTGCTGTATGTCCGTATAAACCCTTGTCTGGCATTTCGCGCATTCCACGTTTAACATTGTCTGACAAACACTTAACATAATTCTCAGCCATTACAATGTTCATGTGATACATCATAAATTCTCGGCTATCAGAATCCTTAGTTACGACCTCATTTTCCGTTACAAAATGCAATTGCATCCTATGGTTTTCAACTAAATCCATTATAAAATGGTATTCTTTGAAGCTTCTTTGCAAACGGTCAACCTTGTCACAAACAATGGCAATAGGCGCCTTTTGCTTCTTAACAAAATCCAACATTTCAAAGAACTTCTTGCGGGCTCCCTTGGTTGAACTCTCAGCCGGTGTATATGTGGCAATAATCGGTATATTTCTGCTCTCACAGTATTGCTCTATTCTGTGGATCTGTCCACTTATTGAATATCCTTCACTCTGCTCTCTGGTTGATACCCTTGCGAATACTACCGCTCTTAAATTTTGATTCATATCTTTAATTCTTTCGTTGTTAAAATTTGTCATCATTTTAATCCTTATATTAAGTTCATTTTACATGTTCTCAAGTACATCTTGGGCGGATTCTTGCATTATTAGGGCTTCTTCCGAATATCCTTGAGGGGTACTTGTTTCCGGTGGCAAAACAATAGCGTCGTTTGCGACGAGTTGTTTGCCAATGCTACCAAAAATTTTCATTAATGTTTTATTGTCCGGCTCATAGTGTTTGACGAGGCTGAATAGTTTCAACGCCGTAACATTTTTGCCAATCAATCTTTTGACATATGGTGCGCCGCAGTCGTCAATTACTTTAGCCATGCCGATAAACTCAAGTTTTTTCAGCAATTTTGCATCGCCAAGGTTTAACAACATACTTTCGCTGCTGTCTTGCAAAAAATAAATCTGTCTCCCGGCTTCGCATATTTGTTTCCAATAATGAGCATTAAGTTTGCGTGCGATTTCGCTGTTAAATACGTCGCGGAAAGTTATCGTATCGCTTTCTTCAAACAGAAAGCCGACTTTGGCTAACTTTCGGCGCAAAACTTTTGAATTGTTGAGCCTCACTTCAAGCCGAAGCACTTGCAAATTGCCAAGTTTTTCAACATCAATATTTTGAAAATCGCGGTGAGATTCCTCATCAACACTTCTCTTAGGCGAAAACTGCATTTGCCTAATGTCCGCACTCTTGTCGTAACCCGCAATTTCATAGTCATTATAATGAAATCTTGCGCAATGAACGCCGTTAAGGTAGTCCGTGTGTCCGGTGCCTGACCGAGCTCCAAAATTTAT
>JAKSUO010000055.1 GCA_024408895.1 Alphaproteobacteria bacterium
TGCTCTTGAGGGTGAGGGCATTAAGAACTGCATCGCTTACCCTCACGTAAGGGAGGTTAGCGATGTGTTCCATCTTGGTCTTGCAAACCAGGATATTACCATCCTCGCAAGGATAGTAGAACACCTTGGAATCAATCCAACGGCTTGAAGTTGCGTTTTCACGCTCGTTCTTACCGCCGGTTCGACCATTGTTCGCAAACTCAAGACTAAGATACTCTTGATCCGCAAGGATCTGGTACTTTTTCTTTACTGGGAAGAAGACTGCATATCCTGAAAGGTTATGCTTATCTTCGCCGTTTTCTAGCTCTACGTCAATAGCGATAGAATCGCCGAAATTATTGACATTGACATTCACAGACCAGCCCTTTTCGACTATCACTGTATCTGTGATCTCGATTGTGTCCTCCTCAATAATTTTTTCGGAAGACATTTTTACAAGCCCCTCGTCCTCTGAACAGGATGAAAGACCACAAACTACGCACATAAGTGCGATTGCCATTGTTGCCAAGAAATTTCTTTTCATACTCTGAATTTTTAAACTGTTAATATTTTTAATTTATTATTCTTATTTATTTCAATATTATCATCAAAATTCCATCGGAAAGCAAATTTTTCAATACTTTCCCATAAATATAGCTGAAGTAATAGAACATAGATAATATTTTAATCATTGTAAAGGTAGCATATTTTTTACGGTATTGCAAGCATTTTTTTTAAAAAATCGTAAAAATTTTGACAAATTGACTTTTTCTGCAACAGCCTGACACATTCTCATGTAAAGGCAAATAATCTAAGCATTTTTACACAACAAACACCACCGGGATATTGCCGTATTCTTGACATAAATAAAAACAACAAAAAAACAATGACCCTAAAACAAAATATTTTGCATATATAACGCGTTTTTACTTGATAATAATAATTTGTCGGTTATTATATAATTAGTGTTTAATTTTTTAGGAGGTAAAAAACTATATATGGCCGACACACAACATAACGACGATGAAATGCTCATCAATGAAAATATTAAGGCCAAACAGGTGCGCTTAATTGATGCTAATAACGAAAACCGCGGGGTTGTTTCTATTCAAGAAGCCCTCGCTATTGCCGAGGAAGAAGGACTGGATTTAATTGAAATTTCCCCTCAAGCTGTTCCACCGGTTTGCAAAATTTTGGACTTTGGTAAATTCCGCTACGAACTGCAAAAACGTAAAAATGAAGCCAAGAAAAACCAAAAAATTGTTGAAATTAAAGAACTTAAAGTTCGTCCGGGAATAGAGGCGCACGACTACGATGTAAAAGTTAAACAAGCAAAAAAATTTTTAGAACAAGGAAATAAAGTCAAATTCACCATGCGTTTCAAAGGTCGCGAACTCAGCGCCAATGATATGGGAAAACAAATTTTAAACAAGTTTTTGGAAGATTTGGAGGGCTTGTGTAAAGTGGATTCAGAAATGAAACTTGAAGGCCGACAAATTACTATGGTGCTGGCACCGCAAAAATAATAATTTCAAGCAAATATAACAAAAAAACGCATACATTCACTGTAGGCGTTTTTTTGTTGTCAAAGGAGTGCATCTTGCGCCAGCTCCTTGGAATAGACCGATCGGTAGTAAATATCGGCTACATAAGTTTTTGGTACTCTGACCTCATACCCTGAGCCGGTAAAAACAACCTCATCTCCTTCAACCTTGCGATCTGCTTTGTAAGCATGATATGACACGGGGAAAGAGCCAATTTGGACAAATGTACGTGCGGCAACATCTATCACCTTGTTATTATCCGCAAGGCCGACACCGAGACGCACATTTTCACCTTGAAAAGAGCGTTCAACCAGAATACACCAGTAGACGCCAACAGTTTTCGGAATTCGGTAAAAATCCCGAAAAAACTTCAAATTAAAACTATTTTTCATAACATAATAATTTTACGTTGCCGACTTTATAACACAAAAAAGACAAAATGTCAAATATTATTTACAAAATCTTGACAGAATATTTTAAATCTGTTATATTGCGTATAAAGAAAGGAAGTTATAATGGCACAAATTCCATATACAGCAGAAATTAAAAGCAAAAAAATATCATCTGATTTAGCTACCAGATTACAGCATTTTTTGCTGATTCAAAAGCTGATTGAGGCAATGAGCCATGCTGGAAATACACCCCAAAATATCCAAGAATTGCAAACATTCGGTGATGAAATCAAAACACTTTATAACGGATATATGAATGATAAACTCTCTGCCGAACAAACTCAAACCGCCGACAAAGTTTTTGCTGATGAAAAATTAATGGATTTGGCCGATAAACTTTCAGAAAGCACCGATTCGGAGAAAAAACTTGAAATGGTGCGTGGCTATGCCGTGCCAAAATTTACCGCAATCGCGCTAAAACAAGCCGGATATGATACAATTGCTGAAGGGAATTGCACCAATACAGCTTTGAATTTGCCCGGCACACTCTTTATTATTTTGGAAAAAGAAAGCAAAAAAATTGATTCGGAAGATTTTGCCCACCGAATTGTTAACGGCAATTTAGATACTCAAGAAATACCTCTGGCAGTTAATACCTTGCAAGCAGCTAAGCAAAAAGTTATTGAACGTTTGCGCACCGATTGGCAAACCTATACCGATTCGCGCACACCAAACGCTAATATTGAAGCGAACCGAAACGCTTTTGAAGATTTGCTCGGTGATCGCATGGAAATTAATTACAAAGCTTATCCGGAGCTGCATAATGTTTTGCTTTGTATTCGCGATGATTTTAGCGCTAAAGATGTCGGTTCAAAACAGGTGTTCTTAAAAATGGTCGGCAATATGCTGGACTGCGGGCAATCTGCGGTAAAGAACGATTCAACAACCGCTATTCGCAAAAATACCGACTACAATGATTTTATTAAATTGGTAAAACAACAATACCCGAATGACAGCGACAATGTAATTAACACAATGTTGGGTATTAACGCAAATACCGATACCAAAGAAGTTGAAAAATTGCGCCGTGAAGCCTTTGAGAAAAAATCCAAAGAGCTGTATTGCAAATTTGTCAGCGCGGTTTTGGTTAAGAAGTATGACCAAAACAACGATGAACACACCAACAATTTTGATTATCAACAATATATTGATGTCAATATCGCCGGTTATATCAGCGATATGAAGAAAAACGGTGAAAATAACATTGCAAACAACCTGCATTTGGTGGATGAAAGAAAAGCTTCTTCGCTTAAAGACATTATTGATGACACGGCAGAAAATCAAATTATTTCTGTACACCACAAAACACCCGTTGCTTCAGTGGTGCCGATTTATGTTAAATTACATCCGGAACTTCATAAAGATACATTAAAGATACGCGATTTTATAAATGAGATCAAAAAGCGCTGTCCGAATGCCGCGGAAAAATATACGGAAAATGATTTGCTGACCATCGGTTTCGGATTATCGGTTTTTCCGGAAGAAAGCAAAAAGGACAAGCCGTCAGATATTCTTAAAATAACCGACGAAAAAAAGCGTACACAGGCTCGGCAAACACTTGCCAATAAAAATGCAATTTATGATCTGTATCAGCAGTATTTTCCGCTGAGTGACGTTGATAAATTAAAGGCTAAGGAAGAAATTTTACGCATGGCCAACGATCCGAGTGAACATATGCTGCCGATTGGTAAAGATGTTCACCAAAACAGCGAGCCAAACGGCCATATCATAATGATTAAGCAAAATGAACAAATTGTTTCAGTTGTGAAAAACGTCAGCAAGCTTACCGGAAAAGAAACAATAGAAAAAGTGAATGATATGACGATTTTATCCGCTCAATACGAAAAAAGTAAGCTTGAGAAGATTTTGCCGAAGTTAAAATCAACTTTCAATAAGGCTTTAGCGGAATACAACAGAACCGAGAATTCTATCATAACGCAGCGCGTTATAGTGAAGTTTCCGGAAACGAAGTTCATTCAAAAAGTCCGCGAAAATCTTAATTCCAACCGCCGCGGGCTGACGATAGACAGTATAAGACAGGAAATCGGTTTAGCAAAATAAATTTTATGCAACAAAAAAACTCGGGAATTCAAATTATTCCCGAGTTTTTTAATCAGCCGAAATGTACATTCCACCAACGTTCGACTCTGTTGCAACGGCGCGGATTATTCCACTCATCACCATAGCCGTCAACATAGAGTTCGTCACCGGGTTGCAGAGATTTCACCGTCTCGTAGGCTTTCGCGGTATAGCGGGGATTGTTGCGATCGATAACGACTCTGAACGTCATTCTCTTGTTGGCAAAAATTCCGCGACGACGAAAGCGAACATACAGCTTTACCCTGTCCGAGGTAACACCCTTGCGCTCCACAATTGCACAATACATCGGAGCTTCTAATTCAACTTCCATAATTGTAAAATTTTAAGGTTAATAATACAAGTAACTGCCCTGAGTATAGCATTTTTCGCCACATTGTCAAACTGTTTTTCCTGAGATAAATAATAAGATTTTTCATTTAATTAAATTTATATATTGTTTATTTCTTATTTTAAATATTGACAACGGTGCGATTTTATGATTCGCTGTAATTATCAATATGGGCGTGTATTCATTCGTGTGAAATTATAGCAGAAACAATCGTATATACCCGAGGCGAAACAATCACATCCATATTAACAAAAAGAATTAACTTATTTATGAGAGGCTATAAATGTTTAAATTAATTATATTCAAAATGAAAGGAAACATACGATGTATGAAAAATATAAATCGCCGTTTGGTTACCAAGTGGGTGACAACGGCATAGACAGCTACGGAGTTGACCATAGCGGTTTTACACTCAGAGATGAGATAGAGTATCAAACGGCACGCGATAATCGCGAAAGCCAAATGATGCAGATGTATAATCAGCAGGGGATTATGGAAAATTATCCGCAATATACAACCAACTTTTGGGGTTATGTCGGTAATAACTACGGCTTCGGCAGTTCTAATATAAGCTCGGCCATCAGTACCCATCCGGCAATGAACACCACGCCGACACCTTTGCAAACGGTACAAACACAAATACCGCAAGCACAAACGTCTGTATCATCTATCAACAGTGATCCGAATTGCTACATAGAATTCAATGGTCAAGATGTTGATTTGTATAAATATGGGCAGAATGATGGCACCAGATTACAAAATGGACAATTACAAAATAACCTAAGTGGTCAATCTGGCGGCGACGATTATCAGAGCAGAATATATCAGGATGTACCCGACAAAGGACCTATTCCAGAAGGTACTTATTATGCCAATCAAAATCAAAGGCAGAATATTACTTTCGCAGATGCCCTTATTGGAACTGGAGTAAAAGCCCTTAATGGAATAGGTATTCCGATAAACAGGGGAAAATGGAAAGGAGGTCCTATTTCGTGGGGCACCAGTCGTGTCTGGTTGAGACCAGACGCAAATACCAATACTTATGGGCGATCTGGTTTTTCTATTCATGGCGGATTAACTAAAGGTTCCGCCGGCTGTATAGATATTCCATGGCAAACCGGAAAATTGAATAATTATTTGGATAACTGTCAAGATTCCGTGCCGGTGTACGTGAAATATCCTGATAATTGGTAATTAAATAAGAGCAGAAAGGCAAGAAAATAATTCTTGTCTTTTGGCTTGTTTATGATACGATTAAACCAGATTTAATTATAAGGATATATCTTGAATGAATAAAACGAAACAATGCATTAAAGAAACACTTGAATTACTGTGGCAATTTAAGTGGTATATCGCTTTTGATTTTATAATTTTTATGTTATTACTCTCAGAATATTTTAATCCCCCTTCAATAGATGATATGATTTGGAAGAGTGAAGCCATGAGAGGAACATGGAATTATCAAAATCAGCAAGTATATGTGCAAAGTTGTAAATATGGTTTAGTTATTTCTGCATTATTTTTTCTTGTAGGAACCAGTAATATGCGTAACCATCCGCTATTAGCCAAATTGATATTTCTATTTCCATTATATATTGGATGGTTTGGAATTTTGTAGGAAATCAGTTGCATCTGGTTGCGACCTGACACAAATACCAATACTTATGGGCGTTCAGGATTTACCATTCACGGTGGACTAACTAAAGGTTCTGCCGGATGTATAGATATTCCGTGGCAAACCGGAAAATTAAGTAATTATTTAGATGATTGTCAAGATTCTGTTCCTG
The DNA here is from genome assembly GCA_024408895.1 of Alphaproteobacteria bacterium. Taxonomy (GTDB): domain Bacteria; phylum Pseudomonadota; class Alphaproteobacteria; order RF32; family CAG-239; genus RUG410. The sequence goes on from JAKSUO010000055.1 coordinate 6,191, forward strand.
TGTATGTAAAATATCCGGAGAACTGGTAAAAAATCAAAAGGCAAGGAAAAATTCCTTGCCTTTTGATTTTATTGTTGTATTATTACAATAATTACAACCTTTAGGATAGTAACATGTTTCAAGATAAAGTAAAGCAAGCGATATCAGATACTTTCAAACTCTTGTGGTCGTTTAAGTGGTATGTTGGGTTGTATCTGCTATATTATATTATTTCAGGTTACACTTTAATAGCTATTCCTGCTGAGAATGATCCGGTATTGAATTATGAATACACGCGTGGCGCGTGGAATTATATCAATCAAGAAGTATATATTGGCAGTATGAAATTATATTTTACTATTGATACTCTTATATTTCTCATTGGCACCAGTAATATGCGAAATCATCCATTGTTGGCAAAAATTATATTTGCATCTCCGTGGATAGTCATGTTGTTGGGAACATTTGTTATAATATGTGAGGGGTTATTTGGTCTGGTTGGTTAAGATGGTATTTCGAGAAAAAATGAAATTGGCAATACATACCATAAAGCAAAGCATGACAGAGATGTTTAAATTGTTATGGCAGTTTAAGTGGTATGTATTGCCATATTTATTATTTTATCTTATTTTGCTTTTGTTTTATATATCACCATCGCCTAAGCAATATAATATTTGGATAAATGAAAAGTGGTTTGTATATAATCAAGATATCTATTCAGCGTTAACAAAATTAACGTTAATTATCTTTGCATTGTTGTTTTTTGTTGGGACAAGCAATATGCGCAATCATCCGATGTTGGCAAAGATTATATTTTTATCATCATTGTTTTTTGGAGCAATTTTCTTGGAGATAATATGATGCTTCAAGAAAAAATAAGACAGACTACGTCACAAACATTTAAACTCTTGTGGTCGTTTAAGTGGTATGTTGGGTTGTATCTGCTATATTATATTATAAGTATTATATCATTATTTGATATACCGGCAGCAGATGATAAAATATTCCATGCGGAAGCAACTTCACAAATCTGGCCATATACCAATCAAGAGGTTTATATCGGCAGTCTAAGGCTAGAAATTATAATACTGAGTTTACTTTTTCTGTTGGGGACGAGTAATATGCGTAATCATCCCAAAATAGCAAAATTTATTTTTATTCTACCATGGATTTATGCAACATTTCGTCTGATAACACTTTTTTAAAGGTATCTGGTTTCGCCTTTGATATATGATTGCCGGGTATATGGCACGTTTCGGGAGCGGATCAAGCTTTGGTGCAAATTCTTCCTTTGGCACAACGTCGGGATTGCAAACACAAACCCCGACGCCATGGAGCACTTCGGCAACGCCGCGGTATAGCGATTATAACAGCAGTTTGAATAATTCACAGGGTTTGGGTGTCAATAATTATACCGGTTATAATACGTATTCGCAACCGCAATCCGGTGTTTGGGCACAGCAAAGAAAACGTGTCGTTGAAAACGATTTACTGATGAACAGTATGGATGTCTTGTACGGTATGAACAGAACGATTAATGGTATGACATTCGGCGGTTCTGAGTGGTTGGGTAACAAGTTGGGTTATGATACGCGAATGAATGATTATTTGCAGTTAAAAGATGCGCAAAGTCGCAATTTGGCACAGACAGCAGGTCAAATAGCCGGTTA
>JAKSUO010000056.1 GCA_024408895.1 Alphaproteobacteria bacterium
TGAGGCAATGCAAGCCAATAAAATGTTTTTATTCGGAATATCTATAATGGCGCTTTTGATGTCATCCAGTGTGTATTTTGACAATTGGCGATAAATCATATAAGCGGCCAAGCCGAAGAAAAAAAGTCCCGCCCAAGACAATATTTTTTTGAATATTCGTTTTTTGTTTGCAAATGCCATTTGTTTTTCTCTTATTTAATATTTATATCAATATAATATCTTAAATTGTTTCCGTAAGTTTGTCTGATATATGAAGTTAATTCCGATGGATTAGCTTGATAATTTGCAGCATTTTGTTGTGCAGCCGTAATCATTTCATTGTTTAATTTCTGACCGATTTCATCACGCTTTTTGGCCGCACCATGTATATTTTGCGCGGCGGCAATATTGTATAACGAGTGCGCTAAAACAGGCGTTTTCGGGCAAATGTCACCGATATCGTAGTGTTCAGCCAATTTCACAATAGCATCCATATTACCTTGACCTGCCGCATTGCGTAGGGCTGTGATTGATTTTTGATAGTTTTGGGTTATACCTTCGCCTTTGGCATACATATCCGATAAAATCATTTGCGCTTCATCAATTTTGGCATCATCAATTGCGGCAGCTCGTATAGATATAAAGGCTTTTTGATAATCTTGCGGTAAAACAAAGCCTTTATAATAAGCGTAGCCGACCATAAATTGCGCAATTTTATTGCCTTCCTGGGCTGCTTTTTGGAACAGTTCAATGGCTTTGGTATTACGCTCCGGATTTTTTGTGCCTCCGGTGAGATAAATAAATCCCAAATTCAGAGAGGCATTGTCATTTCCGAGAGCCGAAGCGCTTTCAAACAAAGTCAATGCTTTTTTGACATCGCGTTCCGTTCCGATACCGTTGAAATATAAACTTCCTAAATTGTTCAAAGCAATCGGATCTTTTTGCTTGGCTGCCATTTCATAATATTTGAATGCTTCATCATAATCTTGCTTAACACCGTTAGTGCCGTAAAGGTACATATAAGCCAGATTCATCTGATCTTCCAAATTTCCCTCATTGGCTTGGCGTATGCTTTTATCAAAAGGGGTTTCGGTTTCTTCATTAGCGGAGACGGTAACATCTTCATCTTCGGCAAAAAACTTTGACAGAGGTCGGGTAATAAAGCCGAACCACGAAGATTTTGGTTGATCTTCCTCAGTTGCTTGATTTGTAGGGGAGGCGGTATGAGAATCTGTGGAATCTTGACTATCATCGGATATCAATTCCATTTCGCCAGTTAATAAATCAACCTCTTGCGCATGGCTTTGCGCAGATACCAGAATCGCAAACAATAAATAAAAAACAATTTTTTTCATGGGCAGCCTCATATTGTTAAACAACAGTAACATACATTAATACGAAAAAACTGAGCTTTCAAGGTAAAAAATAAAATCTTGTATTATTTTTATTTTTGTTTTAGTAATACGCAAGGAGATTGAAAAATGGTTGCCGAAGCACCGATATACACAATTCAAAATGCTAAGCTGACTTTTGGTATTAAACCGCTGTTTACAGGGGTGGATTTGTATATTAATCGCGGTGATAAAATTTGTTTGGTCGGGCGAAACGGCAGTGGTAAGTCAACGCTTTTGAAAATTATTGCCGGCGAAATTGAAGCTGATGAAGGCGAGTTTTTTATGCAGCCGGGAACGCGTGTCGGTTATATGCCGCAAGAACCGAATTTTGACGGCTTTGTTTCATTGCGCGAGATTGTTGAATCCGGTCTGCCGAAAGGTGAAAAAAATCAAACCTATCTTGCTGATCAGCTTATTGCGTATTTTGATATTAAGGAAAATCAAGACCCTAAAACAGCATCCGGTGGAGAAAGACGCAAGGCTTTTTTGGCGCGTGCTTTAATTAATGAACCGGATATCCTGCTTCTTGATGAACCGACAAACCATTTGGATATTACGGCCATTGAAAAACTGGAAGATGTTATTCAAAAATTTGCCGGTGCTGTTATTGTTATCAGCCATGATCGCTCGTTTTTGAATCATATTTCCCAAACAACATTTTGGCTGGATAGGGGCATTTTGCGTCGCAATAATAAAAGTTTCAGCTTTTTTGAAGAATGGGAAACGCAGGTTATTGATCAGGAAATCATAGAGCAAAAAGCTTTGAATAAAAAAATAGCCGAAGAAACAGAGTGGTTGCATAAAGGAGTAACCGCACGTCGCAAACGTAATATGGGAAGATTGCGTCGCTTGCAGCAGTTGCGTGACGAACGCAGAGAACAGATTAAAGTTATCGGTTCGGTGAATATGGAGGCCGAAACAACGGCGTATCGCTCCAAAATGGTGATTGAGGCAAAACATGTCTGTAAGTCATTCGGGGAACGTCAGATTATTAAAGCTTTTTCTTTGCGCGTGATTAAGGGAAATAAGCTCGGAATTGTCGGGCCGAACGGTTCTGGTAAAACAACTTTGATAAAACTGTTGACTAAAAAAACAGAGCCGGATTCCGGTTTTATTCGTATTGGCAAAAATTTGGAAGAAGCATATTTTGACCAGAATCGTATCACACTAAATCCGCAGAAAACCTTATGGAAAACCTTATGCAATGAGGGCGACCATATTTGGGTGCGCGGACATTTCCGGCACGTTGTCGCTTATTTGAAAGATTTTTTATTTAAGCCGGAACAGGCTCAAAGTTTAGTTTCTACGCTTTCCGGCGGTGAGAAAAATCGCTTAATGTTGGCAGTGGCATTGGCTCGTCCGTCAAATTTGCTGGTTTTGGATGAGCCGACAAATGATTTGGATATGGATACGCTTGATTTGTTGCAAGAAGTTTTGGACGAGTATGAAGGAACTGTCTTGATTGTCAGCCATGATCGTGATTTTATGGATAAAGTCGCTACGTCTTTGTTGTATATGAAAGGTGATGGAACAATCTATGAACATGTCGGCTCATATTCCGAATTATTGGAAAAGATTAAAAATACAGCATCTAATGCGACGTTGAAAAAAGCAAAAGATAAGGATGAAACAAAGACGCGCGAACGCAATAAAACTATTAAGCTGAGCTATAAAGAGCAGTATCTTCTTGATACATTGCCGGCGGAAATTGAAAAATTGGCACAAGATAATAAAGCTATTGAAATTGCGCTCGGTAACCCTAATTTATACACCGATGATCCGGTGAAATTTGATGAATTAACCACAAAATTGGCAAGTAATAAAGAAAAAATCACCGAATTTGAAAATCAATGGCTGGAAATTCAACTCAAAGCCGAAGAAATAAGTGCGGATAATTAAAGATTTTCTGATATACAAAAAAACGCCGATTTTTTCGGCGTTTTTTTGGCTCAAATGTGTTTGAATTTGGCTATTTTCGTAGGGCTATGTCCAAAACTTCGGAAGCCGTAGTTACCGGAATAATCTTCATTTCCTTTTTTACATTATCCGGAATTTCAGCCAAATCTTTCACGTTTTCTTTTGGAATAATCACCGTTTTAATGCCGCCGCGCAATGCTGCCAACAGCTTTTCTTTTAAGCCGCCAATCGGCAGTACTCGCCCTTGTAAGGTGATTTCGCCTGTCATTGCCACATCATTGCGCACCGGTGTTTTGGTGAACACCGAAACCAATGTGGTGTACATGGCAATACCGGCCGACGGACCATCTTTAGGTGTTGCGCCTTCCGGCACATGAACGTGAATATCCGTTTTTTCAAACACTTCAGGTTTAATGCCTAAATCAGCCGAGTGTGAACGAACAACAGAGTAGGCCGTTTCAATCGACTCCTTCATAACATCACCTAACTTGCCGGTTTCGGTGACTTTGCCTTTGCCCGGCATATCCACTGCCTCAATGAATAAAATATCGCCACCGACTTCAGTCCAAGCCAAACCGGTTGTAACTCCGATATGGTCTTGCTTTTCCGCTTCACCGTAACTGAAACGATGCACGCCAAGATATTTTTCCAAATTTTTAGGTGTCACTTCAATTTTGAGGCATTTACTTTTATTGAGTAAAATTTCTTTAGTGGCCTTACGGGCAATGGTGGACAGTTCGCGCTCCAAATTGCGCACACCGGCTTCGCGTGTATAATAACGTATGATGTCACGAATAGCTTTGTCGGTAATGATTAATTCTGAACATTCAACTGCATTTTCATCAAAAACTTTGTTGATTAAATGACGCTTGGCAATTTCTACTTTTTCATCTTCCGTATAACCGGAAATTTGGATAATTTCCATACGATCCAACAGAGGACGCGGCATATTCAGGGAGTTAGCCGTTGTTACAAACATAACATCGGATAAGTCATAATCTACTTCCAGATAATGATCTTCAAAAGTATTATTTTGTTCCGGATCCAGAACTTCCAATAAAGCTGAGCTCGGATCACCTCGCCAGTCATTTCCTAATTTATCAATTTCATCAAGCAAAAACAGCGGATTTGATGTGCCGGCTTTTTTCATTGATTGCAGAATCTTACCCGGCATAGAACCGACATAAGTTCGGCGATGTCCACGAATTTCGGCTTCATCACGCATTCCCCCCAATGAAGAGCGCACAAAATTTCGGTTGGTGGCACGAGCAATAGAACGTCCGAGAGAAGTTTTACCTACACCCGGAGGACCTACTAAACACAGAATCGGTGCCTTCAGATGTTTTGAACGAGACTGTACCGCCAAATATTCCACAATGCGTTCTTTTACTTTTTCTAAACCATAGTGATCTTCTTCCAAAACAGCAATAGCTTTGTTTAGGTCTTTATTGAGTTTTGTTTTTTTATCCCACGGTAATTCCAACAGCCAATCCAGATAATTGCGAATAACTGAGCTTTCAGGAGTGGATGTTCCCATACCACGAAGTTTCTTTAATTCACTTAAAGCTTTTTCGCGGGCTTCTTTGGACAGCTTGGTGGAATTTATTTTTTTCAAAATAGAGCCGAATTCATCAGTTTCTTCACCATTATTAAGCTCTTTCTGAATGGCTTTCATCTGCTCATTCAGATAATATTCTTTTTGGCTTTTTTCCATTTGTTTTTTGACACGGCTTTTGATTTTTTCTTCAACTTCCAAAACCATCATTTCCGTATCTATTAATTGCAAAATTTTATTCAAGCGTGCTTCCAAATTGTCCGCGGCCAACAAAAACTGTTTATCTTCGGTTTTTAATGAAAGATGAGAGGCTATCGTATCAGCAAGTTTGTCGTATTCTTCAATTTGCTTAACCGATTGAATAACGTCATAAGGAATTTTTTTGTTCAGTTTAACATATTCTTCAAACTGACTGATAATTGCGCGCCGCCACGATTCTAACTCACGTTTATTGCTTTTTTCTTGCGGATAGATTTCCGTAACCGCCGAAATATAATTGTGATGATCGGTAAATGACGTTATCTTAACGCGCTCAATACCTTCTACCAAAAGTTTTATCGTGCCGTCCGGCAATTTAAGCATTTGCAAAACGTTGCCGAGTGTGCCAACTTTATACAAATCCTTAGGTGCTGGGACTTCCGTTTCGGCTTTTTTTTGCATAACCAATACGATATTATCTCCCTTATCGTTGGCATGTTGAACGGCTTCAATGGATTTATCCCGACCGACAAAAATCGGGACAATCATTTTCGGATAAACTACAACGTCTCTGAGCGGCAAAACCGGCAGAGATTTTTTAGCTTCTTTTGTTTCTTTTGTTGTGGCGCTTTCTGACATTTTGCTATTCTCTTTCATTTATTTTTTAACTATATATAGGTTAGGTTTATTCTTTCTACAATAGGCAAGTCACTTTTTTCCCACGCTTATTAGTAAATGGCTAAAGTTTTGATGTTGTCCGCCAAATACTTGGATATGTTGTCGTGAACAATTTTCTTTAAACGCGGCATATCACTTTCACAAAATTGGGGACAATATCTGCGAATTTTCTGAAAATCCATATGATTTTGGGTATATTTTTCAAAGGCTAAAATTTTATTGGTGCGTTCGGATAATACGTTGGTACTTTTAATGTCGGAATTGACGTGTATAAAAATGTATTGAAGTTCATCGGCTAAAGTGTTTAACTCAAAATCAGTCATAACATACCTCCTTGCAAAGATATATTTCTTATTCATAAATTAGTCAATAATAAATTTCTTAAAATTAACAGGGCTATAAACCGCGAGATTGCTTTTCTATTTTTAAAGATAAGTATCTATCAATTTTATTGGATATTTCCGTGGTTGCACGAGAAAGTAATTTGGTAATAAGAGTATCTGCGATTTCTTGCTCATTTTTGGTGGCTGGAAACAAAATAAAATGATTTTGCTTAGTGTTAATCGGCTCAAAACCATCATCATGACGTGATTCCACGGTTAATTCAATCAGCATTTGCATTTTATGGTGTTCTTGATCTATTTTATCAACTTTAGCGGATGAAAGGCTCGGTGTAATAGTGTAATCGGCCGTATCTTTATTATCGGTAATATAAAAATAATCACTGTGCGATAAAAGATTGTTCAGCAATTCTGTGTAATGATTGGTATCTTCGCCGTTCCATATTGTCATCGGTGCGATGTACACAAGCTTTTTATCTTGTAAGGTATTAGCTTTAAACGAGGTGTCATCATTTATTTGTTCGGCAATTTCAGATGTTTGTAGCTCGGTGGCATCACTGTTTTGATACTCTTCAACCAACTTGTGAATGTCTTGTGTAGTGATTTCAACAGTGGCTTCCAAATTAACGCATATATGCGTGTCATCACTAATGGTTACTCGGTGCTGCGTGTTGAGCAAATATTCATCAATAATGCGATATGAAATGATGTCTAACGCGCTGGCGCTGAGTTCGGGATGTATTTTTTGCACAATACCGGAAAGTTTGATGGCTGCCATACTGGCTTTATCTATTGCCCTGTTTTCTGCTGTTTGTTTATCATCAGTCGGTTGACGTTCGTCACATGCATCAGCCGTAACAAATCTGGTGATAATTTCATCTTCCGTTGCTAAAGCTTTTTCTGTCGGTGTTAATATGGCAGCGGCGCATATACCGCCGGTCAAAATTTTCCTGAAATTTACCACCAGCTTCTATCTCCTTCGGCCTGATGAATAATTTCGCTCCATTCACCGACAACACGACCGTCTTTTTCATTTAAGAATAAATCATATTTAATTGCCGGAACTTTTTTGGTTGGGGTGTCATACCAATCTGCAACACAGTTAATTACATAATCTGCTTCTTTAATATCATCGGTTACCATAACAGTGCTCATGCCGGCAAATCTGTTTTTGAGTGTTTGGGTGCTTTTATCCATGCCACCCGGTAAATCTTTTGATTTAGGCTGCGCATCATCTATATATACTTTTATCATTCCGACTTGTTCAAAAAACGGTGCAGCTTCTTTTTGCATTGAATTTACCGTACGGTTGGCGGCAATGACATAAATTTCCGGTGCATCGGGAATATACGTTATATCTTCTTGTCCCGGTAGAGCCGGTTCGTCCGGACAACAACGACGTTTATGATACGAACCTTTTACCGTTTCTGTTACACGCGGCTTTAAAACAACCGGTTCGGTTGCAAGCATACAATTTCCCGGTGTAACGCAAGGATAAGAACACGGCATGGCCGGAATAAACGAGGTTGCAATATTTTGGTTAGGAGTAACATTAACTTGCGCCGGCTCGGTCACAGCTTGAGCTTCTTTCGGATTTTGCACAGTATTGTCGTCATCGGATTCAAGAAGTGTCGGTCTGTTCATGCAACCGGACATCAAAATTAATGCAACTAAGAGTAATGTTTTTTTCATCTTCAACTCCTCACAGATTTATATATTTTATCTTTTATATGATTTCCCTTAAAAATAGATTAAAATTTGTAA
>JAKSUO010000057.1 GCA_024408895.1 Alphaproteobacteria bacterium
TATTTTGCGTCTTGGCAGACCGCAAAATTTTAACCTAATTGGAGCGCTTTGACAAGTTCATCGCTATAAGCTACACTAAACCCCGCGTCTAACGCGGGGTTTTCCTTATACAAAAAATGCCGAAATAAATCCGGCATAACGCTGACGTTTATCAATACGATATAAGCCTTTTCTCACCGTATCCAACAGAGGTGCATAAGGCAACCGGCACAACATAAAAAACTCGGCTGATGTGTGTTAATACGCCGAAACCCCCTTTGCGCGGTGTACAAAAATGGTACATAAGCAAAGAGGGTTTCAAGTAGTAAAACCAGTCAGACGAGTTTTTTAGAAGTGTTCGTCAGAACGCTTCAACAACTCCTCAATATTCTCAGGTGGCCAACCAGGAGTTTCCATACCCAAATGGATACCCATTTTTGCCAACACTTCTTTAATTTCGTTCAAAGACTTACGACCAAAGTTTGGTGTACGCAACATTTCGGATTCGGTTTTCTGTACCAAATCACCAATATATACGATATTATCATTTTTCAAGCAATTTGCCGAACGAACGGATAATTCAAGTTCATCAACTTTACGAAGCAAGTTCTTATTAAACGGTAATTCTTCGTGAACATCTTCGGCTTCATTTTCCGGTTCATCAAAGTTAATAAACGGTTTGAGCTGATCTTGCAGAATACGAGCTGCATAAGCAACTGCATCTTCTGGAGTAATCACACCGTTAGTTTCAACAACCATCGTCAATTTATCATAATCGGTAATTTGACCGACACGTGTATTTTCAACTTTGTAAGAAACTTTTTTAACCGGCGAATAAATCGCATCAACGGCAATCAACCCGATTGGAGCATCGGATGATGTGCTGTTAACCGCCGGAACATAACCTTTACCGGTAGTAACCGTTAATTCCATGCGAATTTTTGCACCTGCATCCAAAGTGCAGATAACATGATCCGGATTCATAATTTCAACATCATGACCGGTTTCAATCATTGCTGCTGTAACGGTACACGGACCTTCAGCTTTTAATGTCAATGTTTTTGCCGATTCGGAATGTGCGGAAACCGCCAATTCTTTAATATTCAAAACGATATCCGTAACATCTTCTCTGACGCCCGGAATAACCGAAAATTCATGTAGGACGCCGTCAATTTTAATCGCTGAAACAGCACCGCCTTGCAAAGAGGATAACAGTACTCTTCTCAAAGCATTTCCCAGAGTAAGACCGAAGCCTCTCTCTAAAGGTTCAACCACAATTTTTGCTTTATTAGAATCTTCTTCTTGAGACACATCAAGCTTTGTTGGTTTAATAAGTTCTTGCCAATTCTTCTGAATCACGGGTTTTGTCCTTTTGTTAAAAGTTATATATGCATATATTTGAAAACACGGCGACAGGTCTTAAAAAAGACCTGCACCGAAAAAGTACACTAAACGCGGCGTCTCTTCTTCAAGCGACATCCGTTATGCGGAATAGGTGTCACATCACGAATAGAAGTGATTGTGAAACCGATTACTTGCAATGCTCTGATTGCGGATTCTCTTCCTGACCCCGGTCCTTTAACTTCAACTTCCAGAGTTTTCATACCGTTTTCCTGAGCTTTTCTACCAACATCTTCTGCAGCAACTTGTGCGGCATACGGTGTAGATTTTCTAGAGCCCTTAAAGCCCTGAGCACCGGCAGTTGCCCAAGAAACAGTGTTACCCTGAGCATCTGTAATTGTAATTCTTGTATTGTTAAAAGAAGAATCGATGTGTGCTACACCGGAAGTGATATTCTTTTTTTCTTTTTTCTTTTTCTGAATTGTTGCTTTAGCCATTTGCACTTACCTCACTATTTCTTCTTATTCGCAATAGTTTTACGTTTACCTTTGCGGGTACGAGCATTTTGCTTTGTGCTCTGACCGCGAACCGGCAAACCTTTACGATGTCTTAAACCGCGATAACAACCTAAGTCCATCAATCTTTTAATGTTGGTACCGACTTCACGACGAAGTTCACCTTCAACCAAATAACCGCCATCAATTACTTCGCGAATTTTCATGATTTCTTCATCAGAGAGCTGACTGACACGACGATTCATATCAATCCCTGACTTTGCGCAAATATCTTGAGCAGATTTTCTACCAATACCAAAGATATAAGTCAGCGCGACTTCAATTCTCTTGGCACTCGGAATGTTTACACCAGCTATACGAGCCAAATTTAATCTCCATTTTCAATTAATTAATACATTCAAAAAGTTGATCACCACTTTTCAAAATTAAGCGGATTATATTCACGTTATTTATCAGAGTCAATATATTTTTTTACAAAAAATGAGATTTTTTTTATGTTGCTATTTTTCAATCAAATCGCCGAGCAAAATTTCATGTATCTTTTTACTGACGGCCTCTATTGACCCTGTTCCGTCAACGGTTTTCAGCAAACCTTTTTTTTCAAAAAACGGAATAGTCGGATAAGTTAAAAGGCGATAATTAACCAACCTGTTATGCACGGTAGTTTGATTATCATCCTGACGGCGCGAAAATTCCGTGCCACCGCATACATCACAAACTCCATAAACTTTCGGCTTTAAAAATTTGTCATGATATCCGGCCCCGCAAGTCATACAGGAATAGCGTCCCAAAATACGTTCCATAATAATTTCATCCGGAACTTGAATTTCCAAAACGCAATTCAATTTAACATCTTGCGTTGCCAACAGCTTATCCAGAACCTCAGCTTGTGGCAATGTCCGAGGAAAGCCGTCCAAAATGAATCCTTTTTTACAATCCGGTTCTGCAATACGGCTTTTAACCATTTCAATAATCATTTCATCGGTTGCAAATTCGCCACGTTCCAAAGCCGCTTTTAAATCACGTCCGAGTGCCGTATCTTTTTCGGCATATTCACGCAACATTTCGCCGGTAGAAAGATGAACGACACCTGTTTTTTCTTTTAAGATTCGCGCTTGCGTACCCTTACCGCACCCAGGAGCGCCGGTAAAAACAACATACAAGCCATCAGATTTCTGAGCCATTAGCGATTCTTTTTCTTTACCAAAGCGGCGCGTTTCAGCAAGCCTTCATATTGATACGCAATCAGGTGCGATTGAACTTGGGTTACAAAGTCCATAGTAACCTGAACCACAATCAAAAGCGTTGTTCCGCCCAAAACAAACGGAACGCCGACTTTTGCGATTAAAACTTCCGGCAAAATACATAAGCAGATTAAGTAAACAGCGGCAACAACCGTTAAACGTGTAATCACATAATCTAAATAATCAGCCGTATTTTTCCCCGGACGAATACCGGCAACAAAACCACCGTGTTTCTTTAAATTATCCGCTGTTTCTTCCGGATTAAACACAACAGAAGTATAGAAAAGCGTAAAGAACAAAATCAAAAACGCATACAGACCTAAATACAACGGTTGCCCGTGTCCCAAAAGTTGACTTAAAGTTTGCACCCAAGCCGGTCCGTTCTCAGCAGACAAATTAGCAACCGTAATCGGCAAAAGCAACAACGAGCTGGCGAAAATCGGCGGAATAACTCCGGTCGGATTAATCTTAAGCGGTAAATACGAACTTTCTGCCGCTGTCATACGCATACCCATTTGACGTTTCGGATATTGAATAGTAATTTTTCTTTGCGCTCTCTCAACAAAAACAATTGCATAAATCAAAGCCAAAACCATAACCAACAACATAATGATTGTTATCGGCGACATTTGTCCGGCGCGGCCCAATTCAAAAGTTTGCGCCAAAGCATTCGGAATATTGGCAATAATGCCGACCGTAATGATAAGAGAAGAGCCGTTGCCTACACCGCGTTGAGTAATCTGATCACCCAACCAAACAATAAACATTGTGCCGCCAACCAACGAAACGATAGTGGAAAATCTGAATACGACACTGCTTATCATAACGGCAGACGCTCCGTTAGCTCCGGAAACGCTTTCCAACCCGACGGCGATTCCGTATCCCTGAATAATTGTAATCAGCACCGTCAGCACCTTTGTATAGTGCGTTACTTTGCGATGTCCGGCTTCACCTTCTTTTTTTAACGCCATTAAGGACGGAATAACGGACTGTCCGAGCTGAATGATAATAGACGCCGAAATATAAGGCATAATATTCAAAGCAAAAATTGTCATACGTTCCAAAGCGCCACCGGAAAACATATTAAACATACCCAAAATACCGCCTTGCTGACGATTAAACATTTCCGCCAAAACACCGGCATTAATTCCCGGCAGAGGAATAAACGTCCCCAAACGGAAAACGATTAAAGCCATAACCGTGAACCATAATCTTTTTTTCAATTCTTCAGCTTTACCAAAAGCGGACATATCCATACCGGCCGCCATTTTCTCTGCTAACGAAGCCATTTTTTCATCCTTAATCTAAAATTTAACAAACAAACGGGCACTTTAAGCCCAATGCCGATAATTTAATACACAAAAATAAAATTTATGCAACAAAAATAAATTTATCCTCAAATTTTATGTGACAAACATAAAAACTAATGACTTTAAGGTGGTATTTTACATTGTTCTATTGACATTTTTAAGCACGACGTTTATTGTTTCAAACAAAAATGAAAGGATAAAAAATGGATGTTATTTTAACGGGAGATCGTCCAACAGGCAGGCTTCATCTCGGACACTATGTCGGTTCATTGAAACGCCGCACAGAAATGCAAAACAGCGGCATTTATAAGAACATATATATAATGATTGCCGATGCGCAGGCTTTAACGGATAATGCCGATAATATAAATAAAGTCAAAAACAATATATCGGAAGTTGCGCTTGATTATTTAGCTTGCGGGCTTGACCCGACTAAATCCACCATTTTCATTCAATCGCAAATTCCGGAGTTGTTTGAACTCTCGGCATATTACATGAATTTAGTTACGGTTTCTCGCTTGCAAAGAAATCCGACCGTTAAAAACGAAATTCAAATGCGCGGTTTCAAGCAAAGCATTCCTACCGGTTTTTTCACATATCCAATCAGTCAAGCCGCCGATATTACGGCATTCAAGGCAAACATTGTTCCGGTTGGAGAAGATCAATTACCGATGTTGGAACAAACCAGAGAAATTGTGCGCTCTTTTAACACACTATATAAAGAAGTATTGGTTGAGCCACAGGCTGTTTTGCCAAATAATTCCGTATGTTCTCGCTTGCCGGGCTTGGATGGTGCCGCCAAAATGAGCAAATCGTTGGGAAATTGCATTTATTTAGCCGATTCTTCTAACGACATAAAGAAAAAAGTTCAAAGTATGTTCACCGATCAAACGCACTTACACGTTGAAGATCCGGGACACACCGAAAATAATCCGGTCTTTATATACTTGGATGCTTTTTGCAAAGATGAACACTTTGCCGCGTTTTTACCGACATATCAAAATTTAGATGAGATGAAAGCGCATTATCAAAGAGGTGGTTTAGGTGACGGAACCGTAAAAAAATTCTTAAACGAAATTTTGCAGGCAGAATTAAAACCTATTCGGGAGCGTCGTGAATTTTTTGCACAAGATATAGGCGCGGTATTTAAGATGTTGCAAGAGGGCAGTAACAAGGCTGAAACCGTTGCGGCGCAAACGCTTCACGATGTTAAATCAGCTATGGGAATTAACTACTTTAAAAAATGATTATAGAAAAAGTAATATATCTTTTGGAGCTGTTCCGGAACACATTGTGAAAACAGGTAACCAATTGGAAACTCCATGGGGCGGTTTTATAAATATTTTCCCATCTTCTTTATACCAAGACTCTATGGTAACTAATCCGGCCGACAGCACCCTTGTTTCTATCGGTGATTCTTTTATCGTAGAAATCGGTAACATCTCACGCATGACTTGCAATTTATTAACTGCCAGTGACTGGAGCAATATTTCCAACAGGGAATTCGTTGGTATTGCCGCATCTTCTAAGTAAATGACATTATATCCGGATTCGGTCATTGCTTCAACTGCAGCTTCTAATTTACCTTTGATAATAAAAGCTTTTGATGTTATAACAGTTTTAATTTGCGCAGTATTGCACATAGAAACCATATTTTTTGCACCAACCGAAAAATTAATCATAACCGGAGTACGATTATAAGCGGAAAGACCGAAAAATGCACAAACTGTTGCAATAGCATTAGGCAACAACAAGCCTACATTTTCATCAACCGATGTAATTTTCTTAAAACAATTACCCAAAGCAAAAGACGCAACAATAATATCCTTGTACGATTTCTGCTTACGATTAATATCTTCTATTACGCGAGGTCTTTTAGAAAGAAAACCTATTCTTGAGTGAACTTTTGCTGTTTTCATAAGTTGCGCAAACAAAGAAATGTCTTTATCATAGTTAATATTAAAGCACATTTCACGTAAAATCATATACACTTCATTACTGATATGATCACGTTGACGACGCAATTCATCTTTCAACTTAAAGCTTCTCGGCTCACCTACATACATACGCATTTTCGGCAAAATTCTATGCGGCAAACAACCTTTTGTTTTAGAAAAATAGCCATATTGAGGCCCATCAATCCACACAGGAATAATTGGAGATTTTGATTTATCAGCCACCAATCCCGGAGCCTCATAAATTTTCATCAAACCACCGTTTTCTGTTATTCTTCCTTCAGCAAAAATAACAACCAGACGATTTTCATCAACTTTAGCGATAAGCTTTTTAATGTCTGTCGGCTCAATAGGATTAAAATGGATAACATCTGCACGTTGCATTAAGAAGCTAATCCAATGACGACGATATAAATGCCCGTTTAATGCGAACACAGGATTTCCCGGTAAAAAAGCAAATAACAATATCGGGTCTAAATATGAAACATGATTAACAACATAAACACCTTTTTCTGGTAATTTGCTTAAATCGAACTCAAAAATACACTTAGCTTTCATAAGACGCAAAATACAGCGTAAACAAAATTTTACAAATTATCTCACAGATTTAACCTTTCTGTTATTAAAATATTATATAGTTTTTATATCATCACATATATTTTGTAAAGTAAAAACATATATTTCATCAACAGGGCAAATAGTTATAAGAATATTTACATAATTTAAAAATTTTTATTTGACTCTTATTTCTTGTTAGAATAACCTGATTTTGCTTTGGTTGATTACCAAAGTGAGGTTTAGAACCCTCTTACGGTTGTTTGTTAATACAAACGTAAAACTACCTTTTTGCCTAATAGCAGGAAGGTAGCTAATAAGGTATATATACCAAATAAACTACACTATTTCCGTAAATAGGTTCTAACTTCCTGCCACCTCTAATCAAGGTGGTTGTTTTATCTTATAATAACCAAAAAGGAATTTAGAAATGAAGAATTTTAATATTAAGAATAATAACATTGGTCGTTCTATGATTGAAATGCTCGGTGTTCTTGCCATTATCGGAGTTCTTTCTGTTGGTGGAATTGCCGGCTATACCGAAGCTATGCGAAAATATAAGGTCAATAAAACCATAGAGATTTTTAGAGCGTCGTTATTTAGATTAATGAAAATAGATCAGGTGAAATGGGGAAGATGGGAAAACATAGCCGGTGACTCTGCTCAATTTGTTGCTACGGGATTATTACCGGAAGAGATTTGCGATAAAAATTATGTAGATTTTCGTGGTGAGACGGGAAGGTCTTGTCAACTGCCGGTTGGGGAAATAACGATGGACATTGGTTTCGGTGGTAGTTGGCCTATGGTTGGCGAATATGAAATCACATTTACAGATGGTAACAAAGAAAGAAATTGCGTAGATTTTCTTTCGTATCACTGGG